>DAOORG010000049.1:4803-13255 GCA_035389165.1 Chitinophagales bacterium | reverse complement strand
ATTATGCTTCGGCATGTCATCATACCATTCATAACAAAATGGCAAAAGCGTTGAATGAAACACCTTTATGTGTCGTTGAAAATCACCATAACTTTGCCTGGAAAGAAATGCATAACGGACAAGAATTAATTGTGCATCGAAAAGGAGCGACACCTGCCGGAAAAAATGTATTAGGTATTATTCCTGGCTCGATGACGGCACCAGGTTATATTGTGAATGGGAAAGGAGTTGCAGCTTCATTAGATTCAGCATCGCATGGTGCAGGCAGAAGAATGTCACGTACCAGAGCCTTAAGTTCTATTACGATGAACGATATGAAAAAATTGCTGAAAGATAATGGTGTCACTTTAATAGGTGGTGGTTTGGACGAAGCACCACAAGCCTATAAAGATATTACTAAAGTGATGCAGGCACAAACCGATTTGGTGGATATTGTCGGTACGTTTCATCCGAAAATTGTGAAGATGGATCAATAAGCATATACAAATCGCAACCTACGCAACACTATTATTGTATTGCGTAGGTTTTTACTAATAAATATTAAATTATTTAAATATTATAATTATATTCGTAATTTTATAAGTATGGAGAATAAAATAAAAGAGCAATTAAAATTAATTGAAAATGAGAAAGGTATAAAAATCTTGTTGGCTTGTGAAACAGGTTCTAGAGCTTGGGGATTTCCTTCACCTGATAGTGATTATGATGTTCGAATAATTTATAAACATCAATTAGATTGGTACTTATCTTTAAACGAAAAGAAAGATACTATTGAAATAATGTTAGAAGATGGTAATTTAGACATTACAGGTTGGGATATTCGAAAATGTTTAAGATTACTTTGGAAATCGAATGGAGCATTGCTTGAACGTATTCAATCGCCAATTGTTTATCTTGAAGAAGATAATATCTCTCAATTATTGTATCAATATGCAGCACAATGCTTTTCACCTATAGCAACAATCTATCATTATTTAGGATTGGCAAAAAATAGTTTTGCTGATGTTGAACATGCAAAAGAAGTAAAACTTAAAAAGTTATTTTATGCTTTGCGTGCCACATTATCTAGCAAATGGATTATAGACAAGAATAGCATACCTCCAATTGTTTTTATGACAATGGTAGATGAATTAGATTTTGATGATGATTTGAAAATTAAGATTAAAGAATTAGTAGCTCTTAAGGCTTTAAAAAACGAATCTTATATGCATTATGAAGAACTAAAAATAAATGATTTTATAAGAAATGAAGTAGATCAAGCTGAACATAAAGCAAAAGGTTTATCAGGTATGAAGAATAAGAATGTTGATTTAGATTCTTTATTTTTAGAAATTATAAAAAAATATTAAAGTGACTATTCAAGATTTAAAAGATAATAAGTTGATTCTTTTGGAAGCAATCAGTGGTAGTAGATCATATGGATTAGATTTACCTCATTCTGATACAGATATAAAAGGTGTTTATTTTTTACCAGTTAATCAATTTTATTCATTGAATTATCCAGAACAGATAAATAATGCAACTAATGATGAAGTGTACTATGAGTTAGGAAAATTTATTGAACTGCTATTAAAAAACAATCCAAATATATTGGAGTTGTTAAGTTCACCTGAAGAGTGCATATTATATAAGCATCCTATTATGAATAAACTAAGCGAATCTATTTTTTTATCTAAACTGTGTAAACAAACATTTGCGGGATATGCAATGTCTCAAATCAAAAAAGCAAAAGGACTAAATAAGAAAATTGTAAATCCAATAGATAAGGAAAGAAAATCTATTTTAGATTTCTGTTATGTAGTACATAAACAAGGTTCAATTCCTCTTAAACAGTGGATGTATCAACATAGCTTTCATCAAGATGCGTGTGGTTTAGTTAATATATCACACATGAAAGATATGTATGCTCTTTATCACAATAGTCAAGTTGATAATACGAGGTTATTTAATGGAATTATATATAATGAAAATTCAAATGAGGTTTCACTGAGTTCAGTTCCGGAAAATATTCAACCACTTGCTATAATGTCAGTGAATAAAGATGGATATTCCAGATATTGTAAAGATTATCAAGAGTATTGGAATTGGGTGAAAGCTAGAAATGACGAACGTTATCAAAATACATTGGATAACGGAAAAAATTTTGATGCTAAAAATATGATGCATGTTTTTAGATTGCTTAATATGGCAGAAGAAATTGCTATTGAAAATAAAATTAATGTAAAACGTCAAGAACGAGATTTTCTATTGAGAATTAGAAAAGGTGAATATGAATATGATGATTTAGTTCTAAAAGCTAATGAGAAAATTGAAAAGATCAATAAATTATTTGATAATTCAGATTTGCAAGAAGCACCTGATGTTAATCAAATTAATCAACTCTTGGTTGAAATGAGAATAGAATTATATAGTTGAATATTATTTTCTTAGTTTTTGTTTTTTAACAATGGTATGATTTTCGAAGGATAAATGCCTATAAAGATATTACTAAAGTGATGCAGGCACAAACCGATTTGGTGGATATTGTCGGTACGTTTCATCCGAAAATTGTGAAGATGGATCAATAAGCATAAGGTCGAAGTAGTTCTAAACGCTTCGGCCTTTTTTAAAATAAAATGATTTGAGTAACGTTTTCAATAGTGCCGTTTTTCTTTAGTTGTAGCTGATAAGTACCTTTCGCTATTTTATCGGAAACAGAAATAGTGTGTTCAGTTCCTGATGTTAGTTTTTGTTGCAACACCATTCGACCAAGCATATCTATAATAAAAACTTCAGCGTGTTCTGTAGATTGAATTTCCGTTTGTAGAACAAAATTTCCGTTTGTAGGATTTGGATAAACAGCTAATGAATTAGTATTTACCTGATTACGAATGCTTGTTGTTAATCCTGTGCATGCACGAGAACGTACTAATAAACTGCGCGACGTTGTAAGAATATTATTTCGAACACGGTCTTTTTGTCCTTGAGTAAAAAAGCCTCTTCCGCTGCAATAACTCATAATATTTTTAGTCGCATTCAGACTGTCTGCAGTATTTTGACAAAAACTGTTATTGCAGTCGGATTGTCTGTGTGGTGGCGTATCACAAATCCAGTCACCTTGAAGGAAACAGATACTGTTCGCAGGACAATTATTTCCGTCATCACCTTGAAACGTGTGAAACAAACCCATGCCATGTCCAAGTTCATGTGCCAATGTAGATGAAGAATATCGAATAGCAGTAGAGATAATAATTGTACCATCAGTGGCGTAGTCAAATCCAAGTGGGAAAAATGCATAGCCACCCCAACCGCCTGCAATTTTGTTGACTACCCAAATATTGTAAACATAATTATGCGGCCAATTGCTAAGGTTTTTAGTAGCAATTTCATCTGATCCAGGTTCACCGAGTGCACCAATGTAACTAATTCCATACTGTGTGTAATTGGGCAAAGTACTTGCATCTTTTCGGACAATACCATTACTGGGATTTCCTTGTGGATCAAATTGTACCAGGCAAAATTGAACTTCCATATCTACACCGTCTGAAGAATTTATTTTTCTCCAACGTTCATTCGTGCCTTCTACAGCATCAAAAATTTGCTGATCTGAAATATTTGTGCCGGTTCCTATCGGTTCACCCAAATGCAAAACATGCACTACAATCGGAATTTCCAGAATAGTTCCATTTAAACGAAGTGCACTATTATTAAATTCAGGATGAGTTTCTTTTAAAAGCCGAACAAAAGCGCTGTCTTTTAATTGATTGGTTTGAATAATCTCATTCGCACAAGGTAATTCCTGTGCTTCTGAATAAAATGAGAAAAGAAATGTTAATACAAAAAGTATTACAGGCAATTTCACACGAACTGTGCGTTGAATAGTTTTAATGATTGTCATGAAAATATAGACCTACTGAAAGATACTAAATTTTGGTTATAATACATTAACTACCCAGCCAAATTTGTCTTCAATAGTGCATTTTTGAATGCCTTCCAGTTCCTTTTTAATTTGACCGGCAATGACAAATGCTTTTTCATCCAGCAGGTAATCTTTGCCTTTGTATCCGAATCTGTTCACCGGATTGACAACAGCGGCAGTACCGGTTCCAAACATTTCCGTAAGTTTTCCGGCTTCCTGTGCTTCAATTATCTCATCAATAGAAATTGGACGTTCTTCCACAGTAATTCCAAGCTCTTTTGCAATCTTTATAACACTGTCTCTGGTGATTCCTTCCAAAATTGTGCCATCGGTTTCAGGTGTAATTAATTTACCGTCAATTACAAAGAAGATATTCATAGTGCCAACTTCATTGGCATACTTTTTTTGTTCACCATCCAGCCATAACACATCTTTATAGCCCATTTTTGTTGCTAGTTCTCTTGGATATAGTGTTCCGGCATAATTTCCAGCGGCTTTCGCATTACCATATCCGCCTTTAGTGGAACGCACAAAAGTATCATACACCAATACAGAAATTGGTTCGCCATAATATGGTCCAGTTGGTCCAATAATAATCATAAACAAATACCTGTCTGAAGTCCTAACACCAATGAATGGTTCTGTTCCAACAATAAACGGACGTATGTAGAGAGAACTTCCGGCACCTTTTGGAATAAAATCTTTATCCAGTTCAATTAGTTTTTTAATGCCTTCCATGAAAAGTTCTTTTGGAACTTCAGGAATAGACATACGTGCTGCAGATTTATTTAAGCGTTCCCAGTTTTTTTCCGGTCTGAATAAAACGATACCGCTTTCATCTGCTTTGTAATATGCTTTCATTCCTTCAAAAACAGCTTGTCCGTAATGAAATACATTGCAAGCAGGACTCACTGATATATTCTGATAAGGCTGAATTTTTGCAGTTTGCCATTTGCCGTCGTAATATTCACAAATCATCATATGATCTGAGAAAGTTTTACCAAAAGGAAGGTTGTCAAAGTCGATGGTTGGCAACTTACTTTCCCTGATTTTCTCTACTTCAATTTTTGGTAATGTTTCCAAATCCACAACTTGTGCTGACATATGTAAATATTTATACAAAGTTACGAAAAAGCTACTTACTTTTGGAGTCCAATTATAAAATTTTGATTAAGTTGACCGTTATATGAATGCATTTTATGTACTAACACCATCCGGCAAGATTACTGTAAGCGAACAATATGCCGGCTATGTGATTTTCTATAAGAAAAGTGTAGAAAATTCAATAGCAGCCATTCAGGAAGGCTTGTTTTTAAAATTGATTGAAAACGGATTAAAATTAAAAATAGAACAGTTTTTATTCATTGATATTTCAACTCAACCGGAACGAATTTCATCTCTTAAAAAATCTATAGATATTCAAAAATGTTTTTTATTTGGTGTAAAAGAATCACAAGTTGGAATAAATTTTGATATTCCTTTGTATACATTGATAACAGTTGGTCAAACAGAGTTTTTGAAAGCAGACACGCCGGAAGTATTAGAACAGGAAAAGCAACTTAAGAATCAACTATGGAAGCAATTACAAATCGCATTTAAATTAAATTAATGACAGAAATAGTTTTTGCTACTAATAACCAGAACAAAATCAATGAGATAGAGATTTTATTGAAACCAGCCTATCATATTAAAAAATTATTTGATATCGGATGCAACGAAGAGCTACCGGAAACGCATCTTACTATTGAAGAGAATTCCGCAGAAAAGGCTGATTACATTTATAATACATATAACGTAAATTGTTTTTCTGAAGATTCCGGACTTGAAGTAGAAGCATTAAACGGAGAACCTGGTGTACACAGTGCCTATTATGCAGGCGACCGAGATGCTGGCAGGAATATGGATATGGTATTGAAAAAAATGGAAAAGCAAAAAAACAGAAACGCGCAATTTAAAACGGTTATAACGCTGATTATAAATGGATTAAAATATCAATTTACCGGAATTTTAAAAGGTAAAATTGGATTTGAGAAAAAAGGACTATATGGTTTTGGTTACGATCCGATATTTGTATTAGAAGATGGAAGATCTTTGGCAGAGCTAATGTTGGATGAAAAATCAAGAATTAGTCACCGTTCTATAGCAACCAAAAAATTGATTACATTTTTAGCCGAATTAGACTAAATTTAAAAAATACACGCATTTTATACCTAAAATTAAGGATTTAGAAAGCAACAATGCAACCAAACGACAATAAATCGACACTATATAGTGAGTTAATCGAAAGTTGCAAGAGCAACAATCGGGAAGCTCAGTATAAACTATATAGTTTATTGTCGGGGAAAATGTTTGCAGTTTGCCTTCGCTATGCTAAAAACAAAGAAGAAGCTGAAGACATATTACAGGAAGGTTTTGTAAAAGTATTTACCTATATAGAAAAATTTAGAGGAGATGGTTCTTTTGAAGGCTGGGTTCGCAGAATAATTGTTAATACTGCTGTTGAGCATTACAGGAAGTCTACCAAAATGTATCCTATGGTGAATGTGGATGACGTTAATTTGGACGTTTCCTGGGAAGATAAAGGTGATGAATTGGAATACGAAGATTTAATGAATATGATAAATAAATTATCACATGGTTATAAAACAATATTCAACTTGTATGTAGTAGAAGGATATACACACAAAGAAATTGGCGAAATGCTCGAAATTAATGAAGGAACCTCAAAGTCACAATTAGCAAGAGCTCGCTATTTATTGATGGAAATGGTAAAAAAATCTGAAATCGTAAAAAAAAGTGCAACGATCGCAAAATAACAAATTTGACCAACAGGTGAGAAAAACACTCGAAGATGCGAGTGTGCAACCGCCTGCGTTTTTGTGGAATTCGATTGAATCGCAATTGCCACCGGAAAAGTCATGGTACAGCAAATCTAAGTATATGCTGCTGTTGTTATTACTGGTTTTTACATCAACCGGTAGTATTCTTGTTTACAAAAATTTTGTACTAAATGGAAATTCCAGTCAGATTGCTTTAAATAAACGATTACTCAAAGATGAAATTGGAAAAGACGCTGAAGCAATTAATAAAGTTAGAGAAGCCAATCTTAAGGCTGAACAAATAACTTCAAATCAAACAGTTCAATCAGAAACTTTAATTGCAACTGACAGTAAAACAACTAAAGCTGATAATGCGCCAAGTGTATCTTCTTTTTACAAACCAGCCGAACATGAAGAGAAAAGTGATGCCGTACTTTATGCAGAACAAAAAGAAGCTGCAGCGGCAAAAAGGGCAACACGTTTAAAACGTCTCGAAGTTGAATCAACAGATAATGAAGAAGAAAATCAAACAGAAAATGTAGCAGCTCAAAATAAGCTAGCAGCTGCATTTTTGACTGCTAATGCTAAAACACAATCAGGAAATGATTCTAAAAAAGCAACAAAAAATAATGCTATTGAAGAGTCGAGATTTACAGCTTCCAAATCTGTAAAAAATAATAGTGTATTTGAAGCAGAACAAAAGAGCAATACTGTTAATGAAGATAACTTCATTAGCAGTGAAAGCACAGAAGCTGCAACTGATAATACACAATTTGAAGAAATTACTGCCGGAAATAATACAACTGCACTTTCAGATGACGATATAACACAACCTATTTCAGAACCGATTCGTAAAACGGATGCTATAGCATTGACTGCCTCTTTGGAGCCAGTGAAAGTGCAGCAAACGCCAATTCCTTCGCGCGAAGCACTGCGCTCTTTAATTGAACCGGAAAAATTACAGCAACTCGATATTTCTTCACAAGCTGCAGGCATCACCGATTTGAATCCAAACAAAGAAAAACTGCTAAAAAATCTCAAGCAGTTTGCCGGTTATGATATCAATAAAGGGTTTCATATTGGCGCATTTATTTCTATCAATAATGTGTGGTTGAATAATAAGGATTTCAGTGCAGATGAAAATACAACATCGATAAAACCCAAAGTTCAATTTGGAAAAGCTTACGGTATCAACATTGGTTACGATTACACAGACCGTTGGGGAATTCAACTGGAATGGCAGATTTCAGAGCAAGGTCAGAAATATAGTATGCAGCAACAATCCGCAGAAGAACGCGTTACTAAAAACATAAATTTGTTGTACACTAAGTTTCCAATAATGATGAAATACAAACAAACATTCATCAATAATTATAATTCTAAGCCGATAGCATTGAGCTTTTTGTTTGGACCGCAGTTCGGAATTTTAATTAAGAAACAAGTTACCATGAATGGTGTTGAAATGCAAAATACACCAGAATATAATAAAGCCGAATTTGGTTTAATGGGTGGATTTGATTTTGATTTATTTATGACACGTAATCTGGCGATGACAATTGGTGGTAGAACCGGATTTGCAACATCATTTAAGAAAGGGCAACCCATGAGTTTTCAATTAGGAGTGACGACACAATTTAATTTCAGATTTCCTAAAAAAATAAAATAGAAAATCGTTTCTATGGTTTTATAATTTTTTGCTTATGTAGCGTTCAGTTTTCTGAACGCTTTTTTTATT
>DAOORG010000049.1:1956-4703 GCA_035389165.1 Chitinophagales bacterium | reverse complement strand
ATTATCCAATACCTGTTCTGTAATAATCGCTTTGCTGTTATTGGCAATCTGGTATATTTTATTGATGTTTTCATAAGAACACTTCAATTTGTAGAAAGCTAAAATCCGTTGTTCTGTAATGGTAGTTGCTTCAAGTGTTGCTTTTGCGCAGGCCTTATAAGCATCTATTAATCCGGAAACACCCAGCTTAGTGCCACCAAAATATCGAACTACAATAAGTAAACAATTGGTGATAGCAAAAGAATCCAGCTGTCCTAAAATAGGCTTTCCTGCTGTGCCGTTGGGTTCGCCGTCATCATTGCATCGGAAATTATTTTTATCCAATCCTAATCGGTAAGCATAACAATGATGTGTTGCTTTCGGATGTCGTTTTCTCAGGTCTTCCAGTTTTAATTTTATTTCGTGTTCATCCTGTACAGGATAAACAAACCCAATAAATTTACTGGCTTTATCCTTATAAAGAATTTCTTCTACTGCTTGTATCGTGAAATAGGAATGCAATTATTAAGATATGAATCCGATAATAATAATACTTGCAACAGCCAGTATAAAACCAATGATTTTGCGTGACGAAAATGTTTCTTTAAATAAGAATAAACCGAAAAGTGCTGACAATCCAACAATGCCTAAATTATTTAATGGAAATAACGTAGATGGTGAAAATCCTGAATGTTTCAGCGCCTGCAGTAAAAAATACAAAGAACCATAATTTGGAATTCCTAAAACAATACCACCAAATACATTTTTCCATTGGTACATTTCTTTCTTAAATCCATACATCATCATGCCTGACAGAAATGCGCCTAAGAATACCATGATTGTTACGATATGGTCATATCCATTTGGTGTGTAGTTGCGCTGAATAAAATTAAAAGAAGCATCCGTTAAACCGCTTCCAACGAAAATCAGCAAAGGCAGCATCCAGGCTTTTTTGTGTATAAATGAAGTTTGAGTTGAGTTAGGTTCCTTATCTTGCTCAAGGGCTGCTGTTGGCTGGTATGCTATAAAATACACAGCAGAAATTGCCGTAGCGATTCCAATTGCTTTCATAATGGATAGTGCATCTCCATAAAAAATGATAGCAATAATTACAGGAATTATAAACGATAATTTGAATGCAATACTCGTGGTTGCCACACCTAAAAGTTTAGTAGATTTTCCTATTAACAGGAAGATTAAAATAAAACCAAAACCCAATAGCAAACAAATCCACCAGCCATTCCAGCTTGGAATTTCCTGGATCATAGATTTGTTATCCATGGCAATAAAACCGGTGATGCAGCAAACTAAATAATTAAATACAATACCGAATTCAGTTTTTATATTCCATTTTTCAAAAGAACGAAGAATAACTACCAGCGAAGTGGAAAAAAGTATACTAAGAATTAGATAAATCATGTGTGTTTTTTAAAAGTTGAATGGTGTCGTTTTCTAAATGAATGGTATTCACTAAATCACCTGTAATTATTGGTGCTTTAATATATTGTTGAATGTTGAGTGTTGAATGTTGAATTAAATTTTTATCAGAAGTAATTATGTGACATTCATTCCATAAGTTACTTTCTATAAATTGTTGTAACACATCAGCACCACCTTCTACTAAAACCGAGATGATATTTTTTTGGTAAAGTTGGGTTAGAATATTCTCTACCGTCAATGGTTGAGAATCGGCATTCGACAAGAAAATACTTGTTGCATTAGTATTAAAAATATGGCAGTCACTCGGAATGTTATTTTCATTTCCTAAAACTATTCTTATCGGATTTTTTCCATTCCAGTGTCTGACATTTAATTCAGGATTGTCGGATAAAATAGTGTTTTTTCCAACCAGTATAGCCTGATTTGCAGAGCGCAACTGATGAACATATCTTTTAGATAGTTCATTTGATATTTTTAATTCCTGCTGCTTTATTCCTAAAAATCCATCTTTGGTTTGTGCAAACTTCAGCGTAACATATGGACGTTTATATTGATGAAAGAACAGAAAATGTTTGATTAATTCTTTGCCTTCGTCTTCCAGAATTCCGGTGATAACTTCTACGTTGTTTGCTCTTAAACGTTCAATACCTTTTCCGTTCACTTCGTGAAAATTATCCTGTACGGAAATGACCACTTTGGGAATTTTATGCTGTATGATTAAATCTGCACAAGGCGGTGTCTTGCCAAAATGTGCACAAGGCTCCAGACTAACATATAAAGTAGAAAATGGAATCAGGTGTTTGTTCTCTTCGCGTACACTTTTCAGGCAGTTCACTTCTGCATGCGCTTCACCATAACGTTCGTGGTAACCTTCACCAATAATCCTTCCTTCATGTACCAAAACTGCGCCTACCATTGGATTCGGTGCTGCGTAGCTTTCACCCAATTGGGCAAGTTCAAAGCACCGGCGCATGTATGTTGAGAATTTTTTATCCATATTATTGTCCTGCTGAATTTATTTCAGCATCTTTAGACTTAGATCCTGAAACAAGTTCAGGATGACCTTGTAAAAATACAAAATTGAACGTACAACACTATAAAAATATCATTTTGCCTATGCTGGCAGAATCTTTCGAAACCAGAGAAGCTGAGAATCTCTTTAAGTATACGCTGGAAGATTTTTTTAAAAAGCGGTACATCGATATAAAAGATTATGATTTGAGTGATGAGGAAATTGAGGAATTGAATTATATCTATGAGAAAATTTCCAATCATTATCCTATCCAATATATTTTTAATAAAGCCCATTTTTACGGACTAGATTTTTA
>DAOORG010000049.1:0-1856 GCA_035389165.1 Chitinophagales bacterium | reverse complement strand
TGTTTTATGATAAAATTGCAGATTTTGCCTTGCAGCATTTGACAGATCAAGGTGCATTATATTTTGAACTGAATGAATTTAATGCAGATGATGTGGTTGCATTGTTGGAATCAAAAGGATTTAAACATATTTTCCTAAAGAAAGATTTAGCCGGAAAAAACAGAATGTTGTATTGTCAACGTTAACCTATTAAGGTTCATAGTAAGGATACCTGTCACCTGCAGGTGTTTTACAGCCACTTTCCAGTTCTTCGCTATTGGTAATCAGTTGCTGCAAATACGTAGAGATAGGATCTTTTATTCGTCTAACTAAATCTGCCACATCTTTATCTTTAACAGCTGCATCTGTCATCCAGGTCGACAAGAGATCAATTTTTCCGGTAGCATTTCCAAGTCCTGGCAATTTGTTGGCGAGTCTGACAACATCAGGTTGTTTTGCCCAGTATTCATCTTCGCTCCAAATACTGTCGGCACCTGATTTCATATTTTCCGGTAATGTACTTTCAAAGTCAGACCAGGCTTCTATAAAGGTGATTTCGCCCTGATCATTAAATGTAAATTCTTCATAGATCGGGCAACTGTCACCGCTATAATCAAAGATGACATGGCAGCGGCAAAACGGCTGCACGTCAAAGTATTTACAATCCAGTTTATAATATTGCGTTGGATTGAGTTTTAACAAAATATCAGAATCGATTAAAAACTGTTTTCCAAATCCGGTGAGGAGCAACCATGGCGGCCATTCCCAACGAATTACATAAGGTGCGTAATTGGGTATCACATCATTCGGAATATCCGATTGCATGGTTAGAAAATATTTGATGCCTTGTTCAATGTAGTAGGCAGAATCAAATGTAGAAGTCAGGCAAGTGGCAAGTGCACCATCCGTTCCGCAGTTCTGCTCTATTTCAGACGAAGATGGTTTTTTTTCAACGCTGGAACAGCTAACTATCGTTGCAATGAGAAATACAGAAAAAAAGGATGATGTGATTTTTTTCATGTATTAAAAATACACTATTTTTTCACTGAAACAAAGTTTGACAGCAACGATTTACACTAGAATTCCATTACTGAAAACTATTCTGCCAGTAGAGATGTAAGTTCAATACTTAATAAAACAGATAATCACTATCTTGTAAAAAAAATAAACAGCATGCAAAAAGGCGATGGCGTTTGGCTGAATAAATTTATTAGTGAAAGTGGTTTGTGTTCTCGCAGAGAAGCGGATAAATTTATAGAAAGAGGTGTAGTTTTTGTCAATAAAATTAAAGCAATAAAAGGTGCTCAGGTTTTTGTTGGTGATAAAGTAGTTGTAAATGGTCATGAATTAGAGCCACGTGTTGCAGAAGATATTATTTTTATTGCACTCAACAAACCTGTTGGTATTGTTTCTACTACAGAAAGAAACATACGCGACAACATTATAGATTATGTAAATTATGGCGTTCGGATTTTTCCGATTGGCCGATTGGATAAAGATTCTCAAGGCTTGATTTTCCTGACTAACAACGGCGATATGGTGAACAGGATTTTGCGTGCAGGAAATAACCACGAAAAAGAATATGTAGTTACCGTCAATAAACCGCTTACAGATGCTGCGATACAAGGCATGGCGAATGGTGTGCCGATGCTTGGTGTTACTACGAAGAAATGCAAAATAGTACAGGAAGGTCCTAAGGTTTTCAGAATCATTTTGGTGCAAGGGTTGAACAGGCAAATTCGCAGAATGTGCGAACATTATAATTATGAAGTAACAAAGTTAGAAAGAGTGCGCATTATGAATATTTCGTTGAAAGGCATTCCTGTTGGCGAATGGCGCGAACTAACGGAAAGTGAAATGAAAGAAATATACAGACT
>DAOORG010000048.1:0-13550 GCA_035389165.1 Chitinophagales bacterium | reverse complement strand
AACATTTGATGTTTAGATGCATTGAAACCTAAGTCATTAATAGTTCCAATTGCTGGCTGACCGCCTTTAACTTTATAATCCATAAAGTTATAGCTCGCTCTAACCATAATACTTTTTGGCAACATATACCCTACTCCGATACCTGCACCGTAAGAGAATGTTTTACCTGGAATATTTACGTATGGTCTCCAAGTTGTAGCTGAACGTGATGAACCTTGTAATACTTGTGCAACACCTGGTAATAAAACTCCTTGATGTCTTGTACTGTCTTTACTAACTACAGTGATTTGTGTAATGAAATCTTTATAGATATTGAAATATCCGTTTACGTCAATCATTAATTTTTTGAATAATACCGTTTTGTATCCTAACTCAACCACTTGTAATTGTTCAGGTTTTACATAATCAAAATTAGATTCTTCTAATAAAGATGGATTTGGAGCACCTGCTAATGCGGAAGCAACAAATGCGTCATATGATGCTAATGAGTAAGCACCGCCATTGTAAATACCATAACGTTCTGCATTAGATTTAGTACCACCTAATAAGATATTTGTTGTTGGGAAATAAATGTATTGTGCCTGAGAATCCGGGTTTCTGAAACCTGTCTGATAAGAAGCACGAACATTATGATTTCTGTCTTTACCAAATGTACCAACTACGGCAACACGCGGAGAAACCACTAATTTGAAATTCTGATTTTTGTCTATACGAACTGAAGCTTGAATTTTCAAATGATCTTTGAATAGTTTACGTTGTAATTGTAAGAATGCACCGTATTCCTGAATTTTAATTCTAGGATATACACCTGTTCCATCCGGATCCTGATTAAACACAGTTCCCTGAGAAGCTAAGCTGTACATTCTGTGGTTACCACCAACTTGAATATCAATCCATTTTCCTGTCCAACGAGATAAATCCAACATACCTTCTGTATGGAATAAACGAGAATTATCAATAAATCCTGCACCACCTCTTTGGAATAAACCTGTACGAACTCCTTCAATAACTGCTTGTTGTTGTTCTGCTGAAAGGCTAGTCCAAGGTCTGTCTGCACGTGCTCTAGCTGTATCATGAATAGTAGGTAAAATATTTGCTGCATTAGCCAATACACTTGCTGCAGATGTTTGTAAAGCTGCCTGAATTAATGGATTTGCATAATTTCCAAGGTAAGTTGGTACCCATTGACCTGAAGAAGAAGAAACAGCTTCATTTGTGTATGCACCCAATGCTGTCATATTGTATGAGTCACCATCTTTAGTTTGTGACATATAAGAACGAATAAAGAAATCTTTTCCTTTAATTTCTGCTTTGTGAAATTGTTGTGTAAAGTTTCTAAGTGCATAACGCTCACTTCCCTGATAAACGGAGTTACCATAACCAATTCTGTAGTTATATGAGAATTCGTATGACTTATCTTTGAATGGTCGGAAATAAACACCAAAGTCGCCTTTTACAGATGTTGCTTTTCTGTTATCCAATAAACGTTCTTCAGATAATCCGGTTCTTCTTAAATCTAACGATAATAAAGAACTGATGGAGTCCACTTTTGAAGTAGCACGTGCATTAGCCTGAATAGGTAGTTGAGTAGCTACATTTTGTGCAATTAATGTATTCACTTGGTTTTGAACACCGGCAGCAATAGTAGCTTGTCCAGTAGGTGAAGAAACAAATGCATCTGCGATAGCATTAGCAGTTGCATCATCTGCACCACCATTAATAGCTTGCTGATAAGCATTTTGTCTTACTGCTGCTGTTACACCTGCAGTAATAGCTGGTATTTGAGCATTTACTTGTGCAGTAACGCCTGCTGTAACTGCTGCCTGAAAAAGTGGTGAAGCTTGTAAGCTAGAAGAAGCACCACCGATTAAATTACCTCTTACGGCACCGTAAGGAACGAAAATTCTGCTTTCATCTCCGTAAGTATTTAATCCGTCAAAATTTGGGTTTCCAAAATTTGAGCTAGTTCCTAAATTTCTATCTGTTGTGTAATCATTAGCCAACCAATCTTGTCCCTGAAACAAGTTGAAGTTTGCTTTTATAGCCAAATAATCTTTTCCTGATTTTTTAGATTTGAATGCATGAGCAGCTCTGAAAGCAATGCTACCCATTGGTTCGATTCCATATCCGTTATTTGCCTGAGCAAAACCACCTTTTACCTGTGCACTGAAGCCTGGTTGTTCGAATGGATTTTTAGAGTTCATTAATAAAATACCATTGAATGCATTTGGGCCATATAATGCAGATGCTGCACCAGGAACCAACTCCACATTATTAATATCTAATTCACCAATACCAACGATGTTACCTGTTGGAAAGTTCAATAATGGTGCAGCATTATCCATACCATCCATCAATTGAACAAAACGTGTATTAGAAATACCACCGAAACCTCTTGTGTTTACTGCGGTAAAGGTCATACTACCATTGATGGTTTGTACACCTTTCAACTTTGATAAGTCATCGTAATAATCAGAAGAAGAAGCAGTTTTAATTGCTTTCGCATCCATTTTCTCGATGGTTACCGGTGATTCCAGAATTTTTTCTTCGACACGTGATGCAGCAACTACCACATCATTCAATAAACTGGTTTCTTCAGACATTGCTACGCTGATGTCATCTTTGTTTCCGTCTACCTGAATCTCAGATGTTGCCATACCTACCATTGTTACTACCAATGTTAGTGGTACCGGTTGATTGGTGGTTAATTCAAAGTTTCCGTCAATATCGGTAACGGTACCTTCTGTTGTTCCTTTTACAGTAACGTTTGCACCTATGACAGGTTCCTTGCCGTCTGTAACTTTACCTTTCATGGTGGTTTGTGCCATCATAGTAAAACTACAGAAGCACAAAGCTAAAAGCATACTAAATTTGTTTACGTACTTCATACTTGGATAATTTTAACGGCAAAGTAAATAAATTAACTTAACATTCAATAACATTTTTCTTAACAATTGTTTATTCTTGGCAAATAATCACGATTTATGGTGATATTTCGGTAATAATAACGTAAAAAACCTTGCATAAATGCAAGGTTTCATAACATTCTAACCACAAAATGCAGTAAGAGATTTTAATTTCCGGATGTGTTGTTTTTATCCTTTATCCTGCGAAATAAACCTTTTTGTACTTCAGATTCTTCACCTTCAGGTTGTAATTTATTTTTTGTCGATGTTCCAGAGTTTAAAACCGGTCCGGAAGATTCTTTTAATTTTCCATCTAAGTAAGTTTCTGTTCTTTCTTCCACACCATTTTCGAGATAATAAATCCACTTGCCATCACGCACATTACACAAATCTCTGCCTTTCATATTTAGCCAGTTACCAGTGGTATTTTGTTTAAACTGACCTTCGGTTTTTATTGTTCCATCAGCATAATATTCCTTATAACTTCCACATAAACAATCTTCATACTGAAAAGCAACATACTTCAAATTATTCTTATCGTTGTAAGTATACAACAGACAAGGCTGACATGCACCTGATGCATTCCAAAACTGCTTATATTCTAAATATTTTTTTTTGGTAACTTCAATTCCATTGCACATATATGCTGTACCAAACGGTGTAGGTCTTTCTTCTAGAAACACATCGTATGTTCTTAAAGTATCTAGTTTTTGTTTTGCTTTAATTGCTGATGGAGCATTTTGTGTAAAGTAGAATGTATCGGCTTCTTTAGAGCGCGACACTTTCATTTGATAAGGATCTACAATATCAATCTCCTCCTGAGCGAATGAATTGCCTATAAAAAATGTGACGAAAAAAGTGATAAATAAAAATAGATTTTTCATAGAATAAAAATAGAACTTTTTTTGTTGTTGCTTTTTATATAAAACTAACAAGTGTGTAAAATAATGGATTATATAATCAGATTGCCTCATTTGAATATTCTTAGTTCATAAACAAATTCACTTTAAGGAAAATTCAATAGATTGCTTCGCTTCACTCGCAATGACGGTATGTTTAACATTAAATAAAATCCAAGTAGCTGAATTTATTTCCTAATATCTTTTGTTCGTCTGTATTCAGCCATTTTTTCAACAATGTAGCATATACATTTTTGAAATCAACGCTGTGCTTTAAATCTCCAT
Organism: Chitinophagales bacterium; assembly: GCA_035389165.1. Lineage (GTDB taxonomy): Bacteria > Bacteroidota > Bacteroidia > Chitinophagales > JADIYW01 > JADJSS01. Next base: position 9,460 of record DAOORG010000048.1, on the reverse strand, counting down.
CATCTAAATCACTGAGGTTAGGTGCTGCATTATAAATTCCATTTTTTTTCAACGAATTCCCAAACAAAAAAATCTGATTGGCAGTGCCGTGGTCGGTGCCATTACTTGCATTTTCCTGCACTCGTCTTCCAAATTCTGAAAACGTCATTAACAAAACGTCATCTGCTTTTCCATTCTTTTTTATATCATTCATAAACACTTCTACTGTTTCTGACAATTGCTGCAACAACACACCTTGCCTTTTTTGCTGATTGAAATGTGTATCAAAACTTCCTAAGGAAACATAATATACTTTTGTGTTGATACCGGAAATTATAAACTCAGAAATTGTTTTCATACTTTTCCCAAACTGATGATTTGGATAAGTTGCAGTCGATTGAAAAATTTTAGACGTCTTATAAATATAATCTGCTGAGGAAACCGTTTCTGCAAGAGTTTTGTACAAATAGGCTGCATTATCGTGATGGTGATCACCGGAAACAGGCTGCTTAGATAACTGATGTATGAACGGATCTATAGTGGTACCATAAAGCCGTTTTGCATCTTTCAAAGCAAGTCCTTTTACATTGTTTCCTTTTAAGGCTAAACTTAACGTATCGTCAATTTCCAATACCTGTGTTGGTTGATCACAGTCGCCACATTGTTCATCCAGATATCTGCCGAGCCAACCACTGCTCTTGTATTCATTGCTATTGCTGGCTGTGTGCCAAATATCCATCGAGCGAAAATGAGAACGATCGGGATCCGGATATCCGACATTATTTATCAAACACATTTTACCTTCGTCGAACAAATTTCTGAAACCAATCATCGCCGGATTTAATCCCAACTGATTCGTTAATTTCAAGGCCTCCTTTTTTTGTATGGCTATATTTGGACGTGCATTGTAGTACAAATCATTTTCAAAAGGTACTACGGTATTCAACCCATCGTTGCCGCCAGTTAGCTGCACAATCACCAAAATCTTATCAGAATTTATCGCAGCATTTTTTTCTTGAGCTTTTAGAAATTTAGGCAGCATCAAAGATGCCGAAGCCAATCCTGTTGTTTGTATAAAATTCCTTCTGTTCATTTTTTATTTTTTAAAAGCCATCATTTAATGTAACAAGATTCTTTGCTTCACTCAGAATGACAATGGCGTTAACACAATTGGTAATCCGGCAACGATAACACATGTATCATCGCACTTTTTATTTCCTTTTCTTTGTTGGATGTGTCTGTATTAAATTTTAATGTTTTTATCGCAGCAGCAGCCGGTTTATTGGCTAAAACCATTGATATAATTTCATTAACTGTTTCTGATCCAGTAGAAAAGTAAGTTGTAATCTCCGACCAATCTGATGTTGCTGCTAATTTTTTAGAAGCAAATTTCTTTACAAAACCATCTGCCAGTTGCATTTGCTGCATTTGCATTTTTGTTTCCGGTGTTTCCTCTTTCGGTTCTATATCTAATTCTTTATCGTAATAAATTATTTGCGGCAAACGCATTCTGAATAATAAAGAAGAACTGTCAATCCAGCTTCTGCCACCAGGCCAACCAGCTACATTAGGCGGATTCAATAATACCTGACCAAGTGTTCTTTGCAAAAATATCTTGCTTTCATCTTTTTCAAATGAAGTTGGAATTAAACGAAACATACCTGTTATTAATTCTACAGGTGACTTTATTTTGGCGGCAATGTTTTTAGCATCATAAAACCACGTTGAAGAAAAAATAGTTTTCATCAATGATTTTATATCGTAGTTTGACTGATAAAATTGTATGGAAAGTTGCTGAACTATATTTTCATCAACTAAATCATTTACAAAAAAGGAATAGATTTTTTTTGTAATAAAGTAAGCACATTCTTTTTTCTCTAAAATAAATTGCAAGATATCTTCACCGGAAAAATCACCTGATTTTCCCTGAAAATTTTTCATTCCGTAATCATGTTGTTGAGTTCTGAATTTAAAGATTCCTGTCTTATCAAAACCATATCCGGTGAATGCACGTGCTGCTTCTTTAACATCCTGTTCTGTGTAATTTCCTCTGCCAAGTGTAAACAATTCCATTACTTCACGTGCAAAATTTTCATTCGGATGATCTTTCTTATTTTGCTGGTTATTTAAAAACTGTAACATTGCCGGCGTGAAAGAAATTTCTTTTAAGAGTATTTTAAAATCACCCAATGCATTTTTTCTTATGATATCCAGGTATTGCTGATCATAGTACGGATTTACAGAACGACAGGCGAAATGACCATGCCAGAAAAGCGCCATCTTTTCCTGCAATTGCGCTTCACTGTGCACCATTTCATTGAGCCATAAATTATTTAACTCAAACACATTGGCCTTCATCAGTTGCTTTAAATCTTTTACATCTTCCTTAGCGAGTGTCTTCATTTTATCTTTGGCTTCCTGCACTTCTTCCAGCGTAACTGCCTGTAATGATTGATATGATTTCTGCTGAAATAATTTATCTACCTCTTGCTGAAAATTCGTTTTTGTTTTCCAGTCGTTCACTGTCATTCCAAAACCTGCACGATTGTACAAATGTTTTATTTTTTCATTTTCTGAAAGCATAGCGTTTATTAGACTTATAAAAAATGAATAAGTTTAATTGAAGAAATAAAAAAAGTCGTTCCACTTTTGCGGAACGACTTAAAAAAAATTATCTGAGTATGAAAAATTACATTCCTTCTAAAATGGAATCATCGTCATCATCAACTTTATTAAATTTCCCTTTGGGTGAATTTGCTTTAATTTTTGCAGCATTTTGTTTTTTAAATTCCTGCCATTTTGTTTTTTGTTCAGGAGTTAAAACTTTTTCTATATCTGCTCTTCTATACTTTGCAAGCTGCTTAATTTGTTCTTTATATTGAACATCATTTGTTGAAGAAGTGCTTGATTTCATTTGGGTCTTCAACGTTCTTTTTTGAGTAAAAAAAGCGAGATTAATATCATACACCTTTTGGTATTGATCGGCAGAAAGTCCGGTTATTTTTTGCAGTGTGTCTGTGGCATTTTTAGCTCTTTGTTCTGCAGAAACCTTCTGTTGTTTCTCACCTGCAGGTTTTACTTTCTGATTAGGTTGTGCAATAATTACAGTTGAAAACAGTAGCAATATCGCGATAAAAAATGTGTTACGTTTGTTCATTTTAGTTGTTTTATTACTTAGATAGAAAAAACGTGCCAAAGTTTAATCAGGCTGGTTTAAATTCTAAAATAAAGTGTTAAAAGTTATTAATACTGACCTGTGTTTAATAAGACTAAGGTACAAGCTTCCAAGGGTTGTATATTGTTTTCAAAAGCAAGTTGAGCAAGTTCTGCATTTTCTGTTCCAGGATTAAAAATGATTCGTTTCGGTTTTAAACCCAGAATATATGCATAATATTGTTTCTGTTTCTGCGGATTCAGGTACAACGTAACTGTATCTACATCTTCCTGCTGTGTCCAGTTTGTTTCAATAGGAATATCGCCTATAAGTGCATCTTCAAAACCTAAGGCAATCGCATCGTGGTTATTTTTTTGCAATAACCGTACTGCTTTATTGCTGTAACGATCTTGTTTTGCACTTGCGCCAATTATAACAGTTTTCTTATTCATAATATTATAACAACTAATTGCCAGAACAAGTTCAACAACTGGTTTTAAACTCTAATCAATGTTTAAATCAAATTTTTCTATCAACTTCAAGACTGCCGAATTAGCATCAATCATATCTTTTAAGCGGTCTTTGGATGTTTTATAATTCTTTACGTGTGCATCATCTCTTTTTAAAATAAAATCCGGCACTACCGTTGTTGATGTTGTTTTTTTTCTGAAATAAGCAGTGATATCCATTTTATGTAATTGCAGCATTTCCAAAGAAACATTATTGGATGCTGTAAAAGAAACTTTGTCTTCTATCAATTCAGGTGTCTGATTTTGCGCAGCACTCAAAAACGCATTTTGCAATTTATCTTTATGTTCACTTAGGAAATTATTCCAGATTTCCTGTACATTTTCTGCAGTCAGTTCCACTTTGTTTTCATCCACTACTACTGCTACTTCTTTATGAATTTCTTTAAACATAGAGCCAATAGACGATGTTTTTGGAAGCTCGCGTTTGGGCTTTGCAGTAGTGAGTCGTAAGTCGTGAGTCGTAAGTTTACCTACAACTTCAACATCTTGTTTAATTTCATTTTCAGTTATTTGCGTGGAAACATCAATATTTGCCGACTCAATCACTTGCTCAACAATCTCATTTGTATCTATACTGGAAAAATATAAAGATTCATCTGCGAGTTGCACATTTTCTGCAACCGGATTTTTTTTATTTTTATAAAACTGAAGAAGTGATTTTAGTTTTTTTTTTCACCGAGCAGAATGGAAAGCGAACTTTCAATTTGTGTATTGAGAAAACATACTTTCAGCAATGCTAACTCAACGTGCAGGCGTTTATTTTTTGCGGTTTTATATTCGATGTCGCATTGATTGATAACATTCAGCGCATTTAATAAAAATGTTTCGTTTACTAAGTTTGCCTGCTTAAAATATTTGTCTTTAATATCGTCTGCTGCTTCTAACAACTGTACCGTTCGTTCATCTTTACTAATCAGTAAATTTCTGAAATGCTCAGCTAAACCGAGTAAAAACATTTCTCCTTCAAACCCATTATTTATAATTTCACTAAACGCATTCAGTACGGCAGACGAGTCTTCCACCATAAATGATTCTGTGATTTTGAAATAATAATCGTGGTCGAGAATATTCAAATTCGTAATAACATCCTGATAGGTAACTTTTTTACCGGCGTAACTTACTATTTTATCAAATAGAGATAAGGCATCGCGCAAACCGCCATCTGCTTTTTGAGCAATGACATGCAATGCAGACGGTTCTGCGGAGACACCTTCACTGTCGCAAATTTTTTGCAATTGCTTTACGATGTCTTTATCGGAAATACGTTTAAAGTCAAATATCTGGCAACGAGATAAAATCGTAGGAATGATTTTATGTTTCTCTGTGGTTGCTAAAATAAAAATTGCATAACTTGGCGGCTCTTCCAGTGTTTTCAAAAATGCATTAAAAGCACCACTAGACAACATATGCACCTCATCTATAATATATACTTTGTATTTTCCGGATTGCGGTGCAAAGCGAACCTGATCGACCAAGGTTCTGATATCATCGACACTATTGTTTGATGCTGCATCTAATTCAAAAATATTGAAAGATGCATTCTGATTAAAAGCCGTGCAGGAATTACATTGACCGCAAGGTTCAAAATCAGCACCCGGATTTTCGCAATTGATAGCTTTTGCCAGAATACGTGCACAGGTTGTTTTACCAACACCACGCGGTCCGCAAAATAAAAACGATTGAGCGAGTTTTCCGGAAGACAATGCTTTTTTCAAGGTTTCAGAAACCTGCTCCTGTCCTACCACATCCAAAAATTTGGACGGTCGATATTTACGAGCTGAAACGATGAAATTTTCCATTGATGCAAAAATACTAAAATCAAAAAGGATTATGAAATTGGATGCTTTTAAGTTTTAAACAAAATTTTCAATTGTTTATTTGTCTTAGCTATGGTTTTCACTTAATTTGATATCATTTTCGAAGTATCTAATTTAGAATCATTTAACATCCAAAATTCTTCTGAAGTTTTTAAGTAAACTTCCGTTTCGTATCTATTTTCTTTAGTATTCTTAGATCGCAAATTTTTATATGTTATCTCTCTTTTTTGCTGATTATTCTTATCTGTGTATTTTAACCATCTTGTGTCATTAAAGAAAATTGAATGTTTTTTATTTTCTCCAACTCTTCTATAAAATGCAATTACATGTATACTATCATTAATGTAACCGCTATATTCATTATTTATTCTAAATACATTACAACATTGATTGATCTCTATCTTAATTTTTTCATCTATAGAAAATAATTTTACAAGGTCTTCAAAATAATCAATTCTAGTACTATCTATCTCTTCTGGCAGTGGATATGATATAAGAGTATCTTTTTTTATAAAATAATCAGGCCAACATATTGTGTCAATTCCAACATTAAATGAAAGTATAAATGGGCTCATCACTAATTTAATTTGATGAGGTTTAATATCTTTCAATTTATCAATAAAATTAATTTTGAAACTTTCTTTTAATTTCCTTTTTTGAGATTCTTTTAATTCAAAATATTTCTTTGGAAAATCATTCGCTGGACATGCAAGAATTAGATCAATTTCTGCTTTTTCTTCAATTTGACCAATTCTAAATACAAATCTTTCACCAGTCTTAGGAATCTTAATGTGTATCCAATTTGGATAAAAATCATTTTCAACTTCGTAATAAGTTGGGTTATTTAGTAAGAAATCATCGACTATACTTGTTATTTCTTCTTTTGTATAATCCAGGTAAAACGACTCTATGTGTCCATGCGTACCACAACTGTGTAGCACAATTGAAATTAAACCTATTACTATATATTTTGCAATAAAGTTCACAGCTAAAATATATTAATATTTTGTCGGCTTTTGTTTGGTATGTCTTACTCTTACAACTTCTATAACATTAGGTTTTATTTTATAAGATACTCGAATTTTCTTGTGTTCAAATGCTCTATAGTTTCCTTTGTTATTTTCCTTGTATTCGTCTATTTTATATCGTTCAGGATTTTTGGGTAATGCAGTTACTATATCGGTGAGTTCATTTATAATTATTTCTGCATTCTGTGGCGAATCTTCTTCTATGTGTTTGTATATTTTTTGTAATCCATTTATAGCTCTTTTCGCCCAAATTATATCTATCATTCTACTTGCTTTTCCAAGTTTTAATTTCTGCTAATACTTGTTCGTTTGTAAGAAAATTCCCTGCTTCTATTTCTTTTTCTGCTTCTTCAATATCATTATTGTAATTCTCTATGTCTATTATTTCTTCTTCAAATAATGTATAAATTGCTTGTATTTTTTTATCAGCAGCAACTTCTATAAACAGGTGCAGTTTTTCTCTAATGGCTTCAGGTGTTACTGTCATGCTATTCTATTTATAATCAAATTTAAACTTTTTATTTATTTATTGTTGTTAATTTTCGACAAACAAGAAATCATTTAGAATAAAAAAAACTCGCAAGTTTTATGCTTGCGAGTTTTATAAAAATCCTGAAACAATTCCGATAACTATCGTAAGCAGGTAATATTTTGTTATTAGAACGGATATTTACCAGCTTCCAAAACTTTCGCAGCAATGCGTCTGCGTGCATCTTTTGTATTGAACGTTTCGTATTTCGTGTAGCGTTTTAAACCCATTAACATAATACGCAACTCATCGCCTTCGCCAAAAGACTGCAATGCATGTTTTCCGTGTAAATTCACTTTTTCCATCGCATCAGAAATAAATACTTTTGTCATATCTATTTGTGCAGCACAAGCTTCTTCGCCTTTGATAGCAATTAATTTTTGTGTGCGCAATACTGTCGACTCCATAGAGTACACTTCTGCCAACATATCCGATATATTCATCAAGATTTCCTGTTCGTGCTTCAGTTTTGTCATTAGTTTCTGAACGGCAGCACCGGCTGTCATTAAAATTGCTTTTTTCGCATTTTTAATTGCTTTCACTTCTGCTGCTAACGGTGTACTATCGTCATCGCTTCCGAAATCAGGCACACTCATTAGTTCTTTTTGAACGGCCATTGCCGGTGTCATCATATCGATTTTGCCGCCCAATGCACGTTTCAGCAACATATCTACAGAAAGTAAACGATTGATTTCGTTGGTTCCTTCAAAGATTCTGTTGATACGCGCATCTCTGTAAGCACCGGCAGCACCTAATTCTTCTGAGTAACCCATTCCACCGTGTACCTGCACGTTTTCATCTACACAGTAGTCTAATACTTCTGATCCTATGAATTTTAACAGTGAACATTCGATAGCATATTCTTCAGCTGCCAGCATGATAGCTTCCTGGTAAGGTTTTCCTTGTGCTACCAGTTCTTTTTCTTTATTGTCAATCATATCTGAAGCACGGTAGCAAGAACTTTGCAATGCATAAATACGTGTAGCCATTTCTGCTATCTTATATTGGATTGCGCCGAATGTTGCTATCGGTGTTTTGAATTGCTGACGTTCTACTGCATATTTTGCCGATTGTTCCAAGGCTAATTTTGAGCCACCTAAAACACCAGCTGCCAGTTTATAACGACCTACATTTAAAATATTAAACGCAATTAAATGGCCTTTTCCTATTTCTCCTAATAAATTTTCTACCGGAACTTTTACGTTTTCTAAAAACACCTGACGTGTGGAAGAACCTTTGATACCCATTTTTTTCTCTTCCGCACCTAATGTTAATCCTTCCATGCCTTTTTCTAAAATCAGGCAAGAGAACTTATCGCCACCAATCTGACAGAACACGATAAAAACATCTGCGAAACCGGAATTGGTAATCCACATTTTCTGTCCGTTAACGATGTAATGTGTTCCTTCTGCATTTAAGATAGCCGTTGTCTTAGCACCAAGAGCATCAGAACCTGAACTTGGTTCTGTTAAGCAATAACAAGCTTTCAATTCGCCGCTTGCCAATTTTGGTAAGTAGTGTGATTTCTGTTGCTCATTTCCAAAATAAACAATTGGCAAAGTACCGATACCGATATGTGCACCTAAGGACAATGAAAAAGAGCGTGATTTTGCAAGATATTCAATCAGCAATGAATTGGTGTTAAAGTCTTTGCCCATTCCGCCATATTCTTCCGGAATTGCCAAACCCAATAAACCAAGTTCACCAGCTTTCATCAGTAAAGATTCAGTAAGACCTGGCTCCTGATGTTCAATTCTTTCGTAGATTGGAGTAATTTCCGTATCTACAAAAGATACCACGGTGTCAACAATCATTTGTTGTTCTTCATTTAAGTCTTCCGGTGTAAACACATCCTGAAAACTGGATTCTTTTACCAAAAACTCACCACCTTTCAGCAAGTTTTTTAAGTCGGTTACTGTTTCGCTCATTTTTATTAATTTTTGAGTTGTTTATTATTTATTTAAAATCTTGAAAGTAGAATATGTCATCTGACTTTCAATTTCTTTGACATTAAAATTACAATGCACGCATTGGAATAACAAACGTTTGGTCAAAAGGGTTGGTTAATTATTTGTTATCAATTTAAAGCAATTGTAAACACTTCTAAATCTTGATAATTTGAATTATTTTTGCAGTGAAAAGCTATTGAAATTATAAGTATAAACCGTAAACTATGGCGTCTTACAAACGTATCCCGTTAAAACCATTTCCAAATGGCTGGTATGTGCTGGCACATTCAAACGAATTGGAGAAAGGACAAATAATTACCAAACGTTTTGCCGGAAAAGATGTATTGCTTTTCAGAACTGAAAGCGGAAAATTAGCGATTACAGAACCGTATTGCCCACACATGGGTGGCCATTTCGGGTATGGTGGAAAAGTAGAAGGTGAAAGTATTAAGTGTCCGTTTCATCATTTTTGTT
>DAOORG010000047.1:11810-13610 GCA_035389165.1 Chitinophagales bacterium | reverse complement strand
TGCATCAATTGCTGATGCGTGCCTCTTTCCAGCATGTTGCCTTCTTTTAATACTATAATTTCATCTGCAAACTGCACGGTAGACAATCTATGTGCGATAATAATAGCTGTTTTATCTTTCAATAAATTCTGCAAGGCATCTTGTACCAGCTTTTCAGAATTACTATCCAGGTGAGAAGTGGCTTCATCCAGAATTAAAATTGGCGCATTTTTATAGATGGCGCGAGCAATTGACAATCGCTGCTGTTCTCCACCGCTTAACTTCACACCGTTGTCGCCAATATTGGTTTCGTATTGCAGTGGCATTTTCTGAATAAATTCATCTGCATGTGCCAATTTTGCTGCCTGCTGAATGGCATTAGTACTATCCATTTTTCCAAAAGAAATATTACTTGCAACCGTATCATTAAACAATACCGACTGCTGCGATACCAAGGCAATTAAACTGCGTAAATCCTGCTGTGGAATTGATTTAATGTTTTTTCCATCAAGCAGAATTTCACCATTCGTTACATCAAAAAACCGCATTAACAACTGAATAAATGTGGACTTACCTGAACCTGAAACACCAACTATGGCTATCTTTCTTCCTTTAGGAATTTCCAGGCTAATATTTTTCAGAACAGCACTATCTTCATAAGAAAAGGAGACATTTTTTAGTTCTATTTTATCATTAAAACCAGAAACTGTAACAGCATTTGGCAGGTCGTTTATTTTATTTTCTTCCAGTAAAACTTCTTCGATTCTTCTCAGAGAAGCCATTCCTTTTTGTATAAAATAGAAGGCATTGGAAAAAGCTTTTGCCGGTTGGATAATTTGAGAGAAAATAACAATAAAAGCAATAAAGGCTTCTGCGCTTAATGGTGACGTATGATGAATAATCATCTTTCCGCCAACATATAAAACGATGACAACTACCGTAATTCCTAAGAATTCAGACAAAGGCGTCGACAAATCGCGTTTACGAATCATGCCGGTGCCAATCTTGTTGTGTTGCTGATTGATGTTTTTAAACTTATCCGACAGATTTTTTTCTGCAGTAAATGATTTTATTATTCTGATGCCGGAAATGGTTTCATCCACAATTGAGTTGATAATGCCTTGTAATTGCTGTGATTTTGAAGATGCGTTTTTTAATGTTTTTCCAATCTTGCCAATAATATATCCGGAAACTGGTAATATCACTAACACAAATAAAGTGAGCTGCGGACTCAGCAATAACATCGTAACTAAAGTAGCAATAATGGTTACTGGTTCTTTAAACGCCACTTCCAGAAAATGTAAAATTCCGTATTCCACTTCTTGCACATCGTTTGTCAGACGAGTTAACACGTCACCTTTGCGCTGATCGGAAAAATACAATACATGCAAACTCAGAATCTTATCATACAACTGCTGACGGATATTGCTCGCAATGCCGGTACGCATGGGTGCCAGAAAATGCACGGCAAAGTAGCGAAAGAAATTCTTAACCAGAAACACACCTACCGTGAACAAGCAAATAAACAACAAGGCTTTTGATTTTCCGATTTCAATACTTTCGCTGCTCTGAATAAAATGAATCACTCTGTTGTTAAAGGTAGAACCAATAAAATCTTTTAAATTAAGCAAACTGAAAGGCACATCCTTTATATCTGTAGCCACCATCTTGTCTGAATTAAAAATCAGGTTAAGAAATGGAATCAGCATCAGAAAGGAAAAAATAGAAAAAATCGTCGAAAACAGGTTGAAAACGATGTTCAGGATTACATTCGGAATGTACGGACGGCAATATTTTAATAAACTGCGTAAATCTTGCATT
>DAOORG010000047.1:9415-11710 GCA_035389165.1 Chitinophagales bacterium | reverse complement strand
TACTTTTGTTTTATGGAATCTATCAGACAAAGACAAGTGGCAAAAACGATACAAGTGGCAATGAGCGAAATTGTACAGAAAGACCTGAATACTATTTTAGAAGGCGCGCTGATTACCATTTCCGGAGTTCGCGTAACGCCAGACCTCTACACCGCCAGAATATATGTGAGTATTTACAACCATCCTAAACCGGACACTATTCTGGATAATCTGGATAAATACAATAAACTAATCCGTGGTTTTCTGGGCAATAAAATCAGAAACAAGGTTCGTTCTATTCCGCAATTAGAATTTTTTAAAGACGATACTTTGGAAGACGTTCAAAATCTCGAGCGCATTTTCAGTGAAATAAAAAAGAAAGATGCTGAGTTGGACAAGTTGAGAAATGGTGAAAAAAGTGAATAGTTTAGACTATTAATCAATAACTATTGACTAATGCCTATTGACCAATAAACCACATGAACCTCGAACTCAACATAGCCAAGCGTTACTTATTCAGTAAAAAATCCACCAATGCGATTAATATCATTTCGCTGGTGAGTGGTGCAGCTATGTTGTTTGGCACCATGGCGTTGATTCTGGTGCTTTCCGTTTTCAATGGATTGGAAGATTTGGTAAAATCGCTGTATGCCGTTTTTTATCCGGACATTGCCATTACCGCACTGGAAGGAAAAACGTTCGAGACCTCCTCGGATTTACGGCAAAAATTAAAAGCCATCAATTATATAGATGCGTACAGTTTTGTACTGGAAGAAAATGCCTTGCTGGAATATTCCGATCGTCAGCATATTTGCACGGTAAAAGGTGTCGACAAAAACTATTTTAACGTAGTTAAAAAGTTTGATACGTTTATGGTCGACGGCAAGAAAATCCTGCAAAAAGACAGCATTAATTATTGCATAGTTGGTGTAGGTGTTGCCCAAAAATTAGGTATGAATCCATCTCAATCCTTTAATCCTTTATCTATTTATATGCCTAAAAAAACGGCAGGTGCTTTTGCATCGATGGAAAATGCCTTTAATAAGAGTTATGTAACACCAGCCGGTGCTTTTGCTGTATCAGATGAATTTGACACCAAATACACGTTTGTGCCATTAGATTTTTTTCAGCAACTGACCGATAATTATGATAAAGCCTCTCAGATTGAAATTCGATTAAAAGACATTACGAAATCGGAACTTGCCATCCAAGAATTGCAGCAACAATTGGGAACAGCCTTTGTAATAAAAAGTCGTTATGAGCAAAATGAAGTTTTATACAAAATTCTGAAAAGTGAAAAATGGATTACTTTTGCCATTTTGGTGCTTATTATGATTATTGCTTCTTTTAATATTATCGGTGCTTTGTCTATGCTGGTGCTCGAAAAGAAAAAAGACATTGCCACACTAACCGCATTAGGCATTCACAAAAACAGCATTATTAAACTGTTCTTACTGGAAGGCATTTTAATGTCGTGTGTTGGTGCTTTTATCGGTATGTTTCTGGCATTTATTTTATGTATTCTGCAACAAAAAGTTGGACTCGTTCCAATGCCTGGCTCCTCTTTTTTGGTGCAATATTATCCTGTAAAAATGCAATTTACAGACTTTGCCGTTGTGGCGTTGGTTGTGGTGCTCATTAGTTTAGTTGCCGCCTATTTGCCTGCCAGAAAAGCAGCAACTTCCGTTGAAAAAGAGTATTTATCTTATTTATCGTAAGAAAGTTATACGCTCATAGTTATTGCTTATTTGTATCTTTATCAAAAATAATTTCTTTATGAAACGTTCCGTTTTATTTTTTCTGTTTTGTTTATTTATGTCTGTCTCTTTTGCAGAAGATAATTTTCAAAAAACAAAAATTGAAGAAGCTGTTTTCACCAAAGGCTTTTTATATAAACAGGAAGTATTTTCAGTAGACAATATTCCTGCCTTTCGTTTAGATGCTATTAAGGTGACCAATCTGGAAAAATTTAGCACCACCACCGGATTACGTGTCGTTCACAAAGTGCAGATTGGGAAAGAACTTAAAACATACAACAATTATATAGACGCCGAAGAAATTGACGGGCTGATTACCACGCTGCAATACATGAAAACAATTCTGAAAAGCAAGACCACGCCCGGAAGCTATACAGAAATAAAATTCACGACTAAATCCGGATTTCAATTAATGCTGAATACGGTGTTGAATACTCAAAATAAATTAGACTGGAATTTTACAGCTCAAACCGACATTCATAATGATAAAACCATTGAGCTTTTATCCAATGATGACATTGAAAAACTGCAAAAAACACTGGAACAGGCAAAAGGAAAA
>DAOORG010000047.1:7252-9315 GCA_035389165.1 Chitinophagales bacterium | reverse complement strand
GGCGACGGATTTACATTTGACGATGTATTATTATTACCGGCTTACTCACAGGTTTTACCAAGAGAAACGGACATCCGCACAAAAGTAACGCGTAATATCACTATTAATATTCCGATATTATCTGCTGCGATGGACACGGTTACGGAATCTAACCTGGCGATTGCGCTGGCACGTGAAGGTGGAATTGGTGTATTGCACAAGAATATGCCGATTGAGGCACAGGCTGCAGAAGTACGCAAGGTAAAACGCTCTGAAAGTGGCTTGATTACCGACCCGATTACGTTGAGACCGACTGCAAAAGTAGCAGAAGCCTTTGCCTTGATGTCGGAAAACAGAATCGGCGGCATTCCTATTACCAATGAAAATGGGATTTTAGTAGGTATTTTAACCAACCGCGATTTGCGCTTTTGCAAAGATGCTTCCATGCTGATTCAGGATTTAATGACAAAAGACAGACTGATTACAGCTCCTGAAAAAACTACCTTAAAACAAGCGGAAGATATTCTGCATCAATACAGAATTGAAAAACTGCCTATCGTTGACAAAAACGACAAACTGGTAGGTTTAATTACGTACAAAGATATTTTAAAAGTTAAAAATTATCCGAACTCTTCCAAAGATGATTCCGGCAGATTGCGTGTAGCCGCAGCTGTTGGCGTTACCACAGATATGATGCAGCGCATCGAAGCGTTGGTGAGCGTCGGTGTGGATTTTATTTGCATTGATACAGCACACGGACATTCGCATGGTGTGCTGACAGCCATTAAAAACGCCAAACAAACTTTTCCGCATTTGGATATAGTTGGTGGTAATGTGGCCACCGGTGCCGCAGCAAAAGCACTGGCTGATGCCGGTGTAGATGCCGTGAAAGTTGGTGTTGGTCCGGGTTCAATTTGTACTACACGTGTGGTGGCCGGCGTTGGTGTACCACAACTTAGTGCCATTTACGACGCTGCTGTTTCTTTGAAAAATACCGGTGTTCCGATTATCGGTGATGGTGGCATTCGATACACCGGCGATATGGTGAAAGCATTGGCTGCTGGTGCTAATACGATTATGGCAGGCTCCTTATTTGCAGGCACAGAAGAAAGTCCGGGCAAAACGGTGATTTTTGAAGGACGGAAATTCAAGACGTACCGTGGAATGGGAAGTTTGGAAGCGATGCAGGAAGGTTCAAAAGACCGATATTTCCAGGATGTGGAAGAAGATATCAAGAAGTTGGTGCCGGAAGGTATTGTGGGTCGAGTACCATACAAAGGAACGCTGAGTGAAGTAATTTATCAGTTTATTGGTGGCTTACGTGCCGGTATGGGTTACTGTGGCGCAAAAGACATTCCAAGCTTGCAGGAGGAAGCTCAATTTGTAAAAATCACACAAGCTGGCGTAAACGAAAGCCATCCGCATGATGTGACCATTACGAATGAAGCTCCGAATTACAGTAGGTAAGAAATTTTTTCATAAGGACACGAACCAAATAATTGGAATTCAGTTCCGATAGCTATCGGAATCAGATTTGATATTTATTTTCAATCAAGAATTTCACAAATAATGTTTACTCCATCACTCGTGTCCAAGTATCAGTTTTCTTAAGAAATTTCAAGCTGCAGATAAAACCGGTGACGTCTAAGGTTCCGTCTTTGTTTAGTTTGAATTTTCCGCAAAACTCATGGCCTTTTACGTAGGCAATACCGTTTTCAAAATAATTAGTAATCGGATTGTACACGGCATCCCAAAGGATTTTTAAGCCAACCAAGGGCTTTTTATATTTTGAATCGAGCAAGAGATTGCCATGTTCATCTTTATCTTCCAATAGCCATACTACTTTTCCTTCTATAGTATTTCCATTCTTGTATAATTGCACTTTGCAGTCCTTTTTACCGGAACACCAAACGCCTAAAACATCTGGCATGGCTTGAGCTTTGCTGTTAAACGCTATAAATAAAACAACGAGTGTAAGAAGGAAGGATTTCATGATGTTTCAAATTTAATGTCATGTAAGATACGCGATAATAAACTAATAATTTGTTAATTAATCAGAATTGACTTTTTTAGCTATTACTTAT
>DAOORG010000047.1:3366-7152 GCA_035389165.1 Chitinophagales bacterium | reverse complement strand
TCTCTTAACTTATCTATCCAGGATTTCTGCGGCGAAAGGTTGATGTCAAAGGAATAGATTTCTCCTGATTTATTTTTGGAAGTACTACTGATAATGGTATTATTTTTTGTTACCAATCTGAACGCAATTGGTTCTTTTATTTTCGACATGGTTTCAATGATAAACTGCGTCGATAATTCTTCAGTAGAAAACAGAATCTCGTTGGGTTTATAGGCCTCCAGAATATCATTCAGATTATCAATGGAACCTAAATTTTTAGTGTTTTTTATGCCGTTATTCAATGAAATAAATCCTGCATATGTATGCTTCAGGTTCGATTTCTTTATTTGCTCAGAAATAGTAGTTGCTTCTTTTTCACTTCCGATGATGATATACTTCTTTTCGTCTTTTATAAATGCATACAACGTATTATTAAAATAATGAAAAAGAAAACGGTAAGCCGACAACAACAATAAGTTTATGAAAAACCCAACTAAAATCACACCTCTGGATGTACGCAGGAAATTAGGAAAAAACGCATATACTATTGCAATAATCAGCGTTCCGAAAGTCAAGCCAATTAACAAACGCTTCCACTTCGTATTTTTTGCATATACGCCAAATAACAACATCGATGACAGCCATATAGCAATATAGATAGGCATATTCACATAAAAAAACGTTGCCGGAAAAATGACGTGTTCGCTTACTTTTATATAATTTTCCCAAAGTAATTGCAAAACATACAAATTACCGGACATGAGCAACACATCCATTACCGGCATGCCAATTGGAGTTACTATTTTTTGAATTACTGCCAAAAATGCCCTTAAATAAATAGCGATTTTCAATAAAAAGGTCAGCATTTTGCCGCGCGTACCGGTTACATGTTTGTTCGCAAAAATGATCATTGCATTATAAAACACTTTGATATAATTTAAGCTGCCTTTCTTCGTGCTTTCTCCTTTAAAATGAATGATAGATGTATCGGCGAAATAATAGTTTTTAAAATTTGCTTTTCTGATACGATAAGATAGATCTATGTCTTCGCCGTACATAAAATAATCTTCATCCAACAAGCCTACTTTATCCAGTACACTTTTTCGAAGCAACATGAAAGCGCCGCTTAATACATCAATTTCATGCGATTCATTTTTATTGAGGTAGGTTAAGTGATATTGTCCAAACGTTTTTGATTTTGGAAAGAGTTTGGACAAGCCGCTCATCTTTGCAAAGGCTGCCATCGGAGACGGAAAACCGCGTTTAGATTCCGGCAAAAAATCACCAGCACCGTCTACCATTTTCACACCTAAACCACCGATAGCTGTATCTTTTTCCATTTTATCGATACACTTTTGCAAAGTATCTTCCTGTATGATTGTATCAGGATTTAGTAATAAAATAAATTCTGCTTTTGACAATTTTATAGCCTGATTATTGGCTTTAGAAAATCCTGCATTTTCTATGTTTGCAATCACCTTTATATCCGGAAATTTCTGTGCGAGCATCTTCAGCGAATCGTCCGAAGAATTGTTATCGACTACAATAATTTCGTATTCAAAATTAACGATTGATTTATATACAGACGAAATCGTTTGCTCTAAAAAATAGCGCACATTATAATTTACTATGACTATAGTGAGTTTCAATTTTTATTCAGGTAATTTTCATACGGCAATCGCGATTGAATAGAGCGCGCTAAGGTAATTTCATCTACATATTCTAATTCACCACCAAAGGCTATACCACGCGCAATCGATGTGATTTTCAATTCGTATTTCGATAGCATTTTGGATAAATAGAAAATAGTGGTATCACCATCAATCGTTGGATTCAATGCCATAATAATTTCCTTTACTTCACCGCTTTCCATTCTTTGCACTAACGTTTGAATATTTAACTGCTCAGGACCAATGCCATCCATCGGCGAAATCAAACCTTCCAACACATGATACAAACCATTATAATGACGTGTGTTTTCAATAGCAATTATATCTCTGAAATTTTCCACGATACACACCACACTTTTATCGCGATAGGAATTTGAACAAATACTGCAAATATCTTCATCAGAAACATTGTGACACGTTTTACAGAATTTTATTTCCGTTCGCATTTTAAGTATTGCTTCCGATAAGTTTTTGGTGTCATTGGCTTCCTTTTGCAATAAATGCATCACCAGTCGCAAGGCTGTTTTTTTGCCAATTCCTGGCAATGTCGCAAAAGCGTTTACCGCATCTTCTATTAATTTAGATGGAAATTGCATAGCACAAAGGTAGCCATAAGTTCCGAAACTTCGGAATAAGTAGTTAATAGGTAAGTTTAGATTTTTTACTAACTTCATTCCGTTTAAATACAAACCACCAAATTTATGTCATCAACCATCATCTTAATTTGCATCGTATTATATTTTTGCCTGCTGGTTGGCATTGCCTATTTCACCGGAAAAAATGCCAACAGTGCATCCTACTTTGTAGGTAATAAAAAATCTCTTTGGTTTGTGGTGGCATTTGGATTAATTGGCGATTCGCTTTCTGGTGTAACCTATATTTCTGTGCCTGGCTCTGTAAATGGCGCGCAGTTCAATTATTTCCAAATGGTATTAGGTTATGTGATTGGATACTGGATTATTTCGTTTGTATTGCTGCCTGTATATTACAAAATGCAGTTAACTTCCATATACACGTATTTACATGATAGAATTGGCAGTGTGTCACAACGAACAGGTGCCTTTTTCTTTATTTTGTCCAGGATTATTGGCGCAGGCGCAAGATTATATTTGGCTTCCATAGTATTGCAGCGTTTCGTATTTGATGGTTTTGGCATACCGTTTCCTGTAACGGTGGCTGTTATCATCTTTTTAATGCTGGTGTATACTTATAAAGGCGGAATCAAAACGTTGGTTTGGACTGATATGCTGCAATCGTCTTTTCTGTTGCTTGGTGTTATATTCTCTATTGTATTTATTTGTTCTCAATTAGATTTATCGCTTAGCAGTTTAATAAGCACCGTAAAAGATTCTGAATATTCGCAAGTATTTTTCTGGGATTGGAAAGCTAAAAATTATTTCTGGAAACAATTTATTGGTGGTGCATTTATTGCTATCTGTATGACTGGTTTAGATCAGAATATGATGCAAAAAAACCTGAGTTGTAAATCGCTTGGTGAAGCACAGAAAAACATTAATGCATTTAGCATTATTGTGGTTTTTGTGAATCTATTATTTTTAGGATTAGGCGCTTTGTTATATATCTATGCCAACAGCAAACAAATTGCCATTCCGGAAAGAGGCGACGAATTATTTCCATTTTTGGCTTTTAATCATTTAGGCACTTTTGCCGGCTTGGTTTTTGTTATTGGTTTAACGGCAGCCACTTTCAATAGTGCCGATTCTGTTTTAACCACATTGACTACTTCATTTTATATTGATTTTTTAAGAAAAAAAACAGATGATACCGAACAACACACAAAGTTAAGAATGTCTATACATGCCGGTTTTGCCGTTGTGTTGTTCATTACTGTTTTGCTGTTTGGATTATTTAATGATCAGTCTATGATATTTTTAGTGATGGATATTGCCGGTATTACTTACGGACCTTTGTTAGGTTTATTTGCATTTGGCATCCTGACTAAAAAATCACCAAAAGACAAACTGGTTCCGATTATTTGCTTACTAAGTGCTGGCATATGTACGTTTTTATATGTTGCATCCAAACACAAAGCTGGCTGGTTGCAAGGGTATACTTTTGGACAAGAATTATTATTGATTAATGGTTTATTGACGTTTGTTGGTTTATGGCTAATAAG
>DAOORG010000047.1:0-3266 GCA_035389165.1 Chitinophagales bacterium | reverse complement strand
AAGTATGTCATTAGATGATTTTAAGAAAAAAAGACCTTTTAAACAAAGAAACTGGACACAGGTAAACGCCTCTAACAGCTGGAGCATGTTTCGCATTATGAGTGAATTTGTGGATGCATATGACAAGATGGATAAGATTGGTCCATGCATTTCTATTTTCGGTTCTGCGCGCACCAAACCTGAAAATCCATATTACCAACTGGCGGTGAAAGTAGCAGAACGTTTATCTGAAGAAGGCTATGGTGTAATTACCGGCGGTGGTCCCGGCATTATGGAAGCAGGCAACTTAGGTGCGCAAAACAAAGAAGGAAAATCCGTTGGATTGAATATTGAATTACCTTTTGAGCAAGGCCACAATCCATATATCGACAACGACAAACTGATATCGCACCATTACTTTTTTGTGCGCAAAGTCGTATTTGTAAAGTATGCACAAGGGTTCGTTTATTTGCCTGGTGGTTTTGGCACATTTGATGAGTTATTTGAAGTAATGACGTTAGTACAAACTAAAAAAATCGACCGAGTTCCGATTGTTTTAATGGGCACTTCTTTCTGGGCTGGAATGCTGGAATGGATGAAAACGGAAGTTCTGGAAAATCAGCACAATATTGGTGCAAATGATTTTGATTTATTTTTAGTTACGGATGATGTGGAAGAAGCCATCACGTACATAAATAATTTCTATACGGAGCACGATTTAGCACCGAATTTCTCATAATAGAAAATACTCAGTAATACCTTCAGGTCTGTATGCAATTGTATACAGACCTTTTTTATTTATCTATATTTTTCAAGGCTTTCCTAAACCACTCAATATCCGGTGTGGATGCGTCGAATTCAAACCCTTTGAAATTTTCCGGTTTTTTGTAAACATCCATCAAGGTGGTCAAAGCATTGACTACATTTATAAAATAGGTTTGATGATAGCCAATATTTGTTTTTCTTTTTACATAATTCTTATACGCTTTTAGATGATTGGCAAAAAGAACCAAATCCTTCATTTCAAACAAGATTTTTATAACCATATATTTAGCGTTCAGGTTCCAGAGCATATCCTTAAACTCATTTGTCAATAATATTTTCAGTGCTTTCTGTGGTTGTTCTTTTGAAAAAAACACTTTCGCACTGTTAAAATCAACCGTATTCTGTCTGTATTCTGCCGCAATAAAATCTGCATACTGCTTTATAAAATTTTCTGTTTTAGAAAATTCTTTCAGCTTGATACCTAAAGTAACTACATTTGTAAAGCTGAACCTGCTGATTTCCCGATGCTCCAGCAAATAACCTTTGTCAATGGCATAGATATACAACTCAAAAGCCTGTTGTGTATATTCTTGTAAATTCTGATTGGACTTTTTAACACAAAAATTAATCGCCAGCAAGTACAGATCTTTTAAATCATGTGTTGTGAAATAATTTTCGTTTTCTTTTACGTCTTTTATAAATGCATTAAATGCAGCTTCATTTTCATCTCTTATTACCAAATAAATGTTATAATAAATTCGAACGGCAATATCTTCTAAGAAAACAGGATTTTCTACCAAGGTTAATGTTGCTTCTAATAAATGATTCTCAATTTTTAATTCTGAAATTTTTTGAAGCGACTGAATAATGCAGGCATATTTCAGCGTTTCAATAATGGAAAAAAGTGTAACATGGTCTATGACATCCTGCAGATTAAATTCTTTACTTCTATTGTTTTTAGAGTTAATCTGAAAATGGAGAGCCTGAATCTGATATTGCTGTAAATGATAAGAAGCATTTCTGAGTTTAATTTTCTCCATCATTGCAATGCCTTCTTCCACGCTGTTATGCGCAAATTTATAAAGTTCATTTTTTGTGTAATACTGTGCTAGCAACTGCATTTTTAAGGAAGGTTGTTGTGCCACACTATTATAAATAATAAAATTTTCTACGATTTCTGTGGTCATCCAAAGCAAATGCCTGATTCTTAAATCATGATACGGTGTGTTAGGATACAAATAATCATGTGCTTTTTCTTTAGATACAGTTCGCATAGTAAGAGAACTTCTGGTATCAATAAATTCAAAAAAAGCTATAATATCTTCATTTTTATTGACAAAATCAGACTTAATCCACTTACGCAATTTCCGTCTTTCTTCATCAGAAAGCATTGATATTAAATTAATTAACTTTGAATCTTGCATACATATTAAATTAAATTGCAGTAATTTTTTTATGACAAGGCCTTAAATTTGTACCGGAAAGTTAAAAAAAAAATGACAATATTTGTTTAGAACTTAGAAATAAAATTGATTAATGATACAACAAAGCTTTAAATATACACTTTGGATCCTAATCTGCAGTATACTTATTGCGGTGGCTTGTACTAAACCTGCAGCTGAAAGCCCGAAGATTATTCAATCTAATCTGGTTTACGAAGACAATGTAAACGGACGAACACCACCGCCAAACAATATAATTGAGTCTGTGAATTTCTTTTATAATGAAAATGGAAGGTTAATTAGTGCAACTGTTTATGATGACACCACCACCACAGCACATTTATTAAAAGAAATCGACCTTACCTATCTGCCTGATAAAATTGTGATAGATAGCTATTTGGATACGATTGGGAATGTAACTTATTATATAGGCTTTAATGAGAAGAAGCAAGTAACATCTGCTACTTTACCAGACAGCAGCGGATTGTATATAAGCTATTTTAACGACAGAATTTCCAACATAAAAATTCTGCCTGCAAATGATGAGTACCTCAATTTTATTTATGACGACAATGACAATTTGCTACAATACGAATTAAAAATCGGAAATCAGATTGCAGGCCGAGCTGTTTTGGAGTATGACAATCAGTTGGTGGCATCCGAATTTGACAGTCGCTTTTTAACGAAAGAAATCAAATTTATCTATCTCGGTGGTTTGGATTTAATGATGAAGCTTGGTTTAAACTATGGAAAAGTTTCTAAAAACAAGCTTATTCGACGCACAGAAATAATTGCAGCTACCGGCGATGTAAACGAGCAATACAATTATGGCTATACGTTCAACAATAATTTAGAAATCACAAAACGAAATATCAGATTTTCTACCGATACGCTGTTTTATCAGTTTAAATACTAACAGCAATCAATCCAACTTCAATCTATTGGTAGTTATTTTTTATAACTTAGTTCACCAGAAGCTCCGAATTTTCGGAGCTTATTTTTTTGTATTGTTTGATAATTTGTTTCTATTTTTGAAAACGTGTCTACAACTAAAAATACCGGGTTTATTCTAACTGCTTT
>DAOORG010000046.1:8889-13616 GCA_035389165.1 Chitinophagales bacterium | reverse complement strand
TAGCCACCGGTTTGTATTCTCCAGGCAAATTTTATACTGTTGCCTGCTGCAATTAAAGGATTTAGAACAAATGAAATACTATCATTATATACACTGTTAAAATTTGGTAGACTTGCTGTGGCTATAGTGACAGGACTACCAACTGAAGCTATATTTTGTAATGGAATGACAGATACCGTTACCGGTGCATTTCCTAATCCTATTCTTCTTGCATTAAATTTGAAATGACCTGTTTTTGCAGATAAGTTGATGCTGCCTTTGTCTTGTAAATCTACATAAGAACCTATAGTGTAGATTAACTGTAAATCCTGATAGACCATACCTTTACAAAGCCTTACAATATCTGCTGCTATTGGCCAGAAGCTTGTACCAGACGAGCCGTTACTACCTTCACCAGTCATTCCGTAACTTTTACCATTAGGCAATGAATCATCTCCTTTTAACAATACATCTTTCATACCACCGGAAACTTCATAACCCAGTGTTTGATACGTACTACCATAACGCATACCATTATATTTACCCATAACGGATGCCATTTGTGTGTATACATCATCATCTATTGCACTCATTGCCACACCTACTGGCGGGAGTCTTCCCCAAGGTAAGCTATAGTAAGGACCTACTGAATGTTGATCCATAACTGCTCCGAAATCCCGCTGTCTGCAAAGCAAACGCAATGCTCTGGTTTCCGGTTCAGAATATTGAGAAGGACCCCAATATACATCTGACGAAGTAGTGGAAGATCCGCAACTTGCAGCACCAACTGCACCTGTACAATTTGCGAAATTGACGCCCCAGTTTCTGTTTAAGTCAACCCCAAATTGACCGCTTCCATTGACGCGTCTGTTTTTACGCCATTGTCCGCCACCGGAAGCGCTTAAGGTTCTGTTGTGTTCCCATCCATCGGGATTTGCGCAAACAATAATGAAAATTTCTCTGTTATCTACTAAATCCTTTATGCGACTATCTGTTGCATAGTTCTGACATAAATATTGCATTAAAAAAATCATGCTGGCTCCACCAATTGCTTCACGAGCATGATGATGGCCCATAAATAAAATTTCCGGTTCACTTTCATCAGAAGAAGGATTATCAGAAATTTTTAAGCATTTTATGGGTCTACCTTCTGTTGATAAGCCAATGGTAAACGTGTCTACTAATGTTGGATAAGTAGCCTTTAATGTACTAATGGCTGTTTGCATTTGTGCAAAACTATAATAACCACCCAATGTTGATTGCACTACAAAAGCAGATGGTGTTTTAATAATACTATCTACTAAATCGCCTGTTCTTTCATATGCAACTCGTTCTGTTGATTTTCCATTTTTTACACTTTCATAGTATTTTGCATTTTCCTCTTCCAGGTATTTTACGGCATCTTCATGAATGATTTCGTATTGATAACCAGATTTTTTAAGTATGCTTAATTCTTCCTGGTCTACTGTATAATTAAATGCTCCGTCATGTTCGTGGTAGTGATCTATTTCCAAAAGTCCAATTAAATCCAGTAATTGAGATTTTTCTGCAGGCACATAAATTTTTACGTTGGTATACTTTTCGTATCCTTTTACCAATACTGTACTTGACAATAAAAGTAGTAATGTCAATGTTTTGTAAGCACCTCTAAAATTTAAATTCTGTTGTATGTCTTTCAAAAGAAACAAGGATTTTGAATTATCAAATCTTTTAAAAGCGTAATACACCAGCAACGGTAGAAGAGTTATGGCTATTACATCAAAAAGGAGTATAGTGGTTAACATATGAATGGGGTTTTAATGTTTATTATTTTATTCAATTACTAATTTGCGAACATTGTCGCCAAGCTTTACTAAAAATGTACCTGCTGAAAAGTCACACACATTTATTTTGTGTAAGTTTTGTTGAATAGCTGAGTTATATATTCTTACGCCGTAAGCATCAAAAATTTCTACTAGCAATTCATTTTCGTGAACGGATTCACTTTTTATTTGTACCCAAAGTTCATCTTCTGTGCTGTTAGGATACATACTAATATTTTCTATTGATACCGTTTGCTCTTTTACAACAGGTATTGTTTTGTGTGTTACTTTATTTTTTAATACTGCAGTCGCTGGGTTTTTAACTACTGTATTGTTATTGTAACAGAAAATAAAAGCTGCTCTGTTCATTGGCATTCCTTCGCTTGCAGCAGAAATATAACTTTTATTAGTTTGTGCATTTGATTGAAAACAAACACAAAGGAAAAATAACAGAATAAGAATGTTTGGTAGGTTTTTTTTCATTTTCTTGGGTTTATATATTTCAATTACATTTTATTTATTTGTTTACCTCAATGGTATACAGTATAAAACATAAAACCCTTGGAAAAAATTATCCTATTTTGATAATTTGTATGCGTATTTATTAAATATCACTAATAGTATGCATAGAAATACATCTTCTGAAATTAATGAACCAATAGGATAACATTTGAATTAGGGTTTAAATGTTATTACAAAAATAGTTAATCTGTTAGTAAGCCGCATACCCATAAATGGTGATATTTAAGCAGACATCACTATTTTGGCTATAAAAATGTGACATGCTTATAAGTACCAATTAATAATTACGTACTAGAAAATTAGGGATTTAAAAGAAACCTATAAAAGTTTATTCACCTATTCCGACTTTTCTATTTCCGGATTTAAATGGTTCTGGATTCTTTGGGTTTCCAATATTGCCTGCAGGTTCAGGATTTGTATTTAGGTTTGGAGATTTTTTAGTGAAATCTACCTGGATGATTTCTTCAGCATCCCAGTTTTCTTTTATGATAATTGGTTTTGGTTCTTTATATATTTTTTCAGGTAATGTTTTATTTATAAAACTTCCTGAATTCCAAATCCCGTTGTTGTTTTCGTCGTCTATAATTTCTACAGAATAATTTCCGGAAAACAGTATTCCGTAGTCAATTTTAACCGTCTGAGAATCGCGTAGAATTTGCTTATTCAGTACTTTGCCCGTATTATCTTTTAAAACTGCGATATAATTACGGTTTTTTAATGGTAAGTTATACGTTATCAATAAGTTACCTGATTTTTTAACGGAAGTCACTAAAAATGAAATTTCCTGCTTTTTATTGAAATTTCCTGCCAAATCTGTAAAAGCTGAGTCCAAAATAGTCAATTTGTATTTTATGCCTGGTTTCCAGTTTGCCATAAAATTATAGGTTTGTAAATCTTCTTCTTGCGAAATAGAAAATGGAGTTTGTATTGCAGCCGTATCCGTAATGGTCATTTTTGAAGTGTCTGGTTTTTCTAAACCATAAAATGAAGCAATTAATTTCAACGGTTTAGTTTCTATCACGTTGAGTGATTTGTATATAGTTGTATCATTAAAAAATGAAATGGGATTTTTTGAATTTTTACTTTCTGTTTTTACTCGTAAGGTATCAATAAGCTGATTGTTATGTTTAAAAACTAAAGTGAAATTATTGGTATCTGACTGAAGTTTAGGAAAATAAACAGTCATCTTCTTCGCATCTTTTTCCTGAAAAGCAACTGGAATAATATCCTTATTTTCTACCACCTGAACTATTATTTCGTCTTTTGTAAAAGATAGTTCTTTATTGAAGGTGAGATGTAAAATGCCATTTTTTATGACTCTGTCGAATTCAAAAATACGAAGTGCTGCATCTTCCGGTAAAAAAAGCTGCATTTCCAAGGTGTCCAAATTTCCGTTTATATGATAAACAGTATCCGTAAATGCAATTGCTTCAGTAGGTAAATCGTAATAATAATTACTGTTTTTATCACTCAGTGCATAGATTCTATAGTCGCCTTCTTTCACATTTTCTAAAGAAAAAGCACCATCCTGACCAATTTTTGCGATATAAAATGGCCTTGTTTTGGTAAAAGCAGAGTCTTCTTTTTCTTTATAGAGCAATAAAAAGGTGTTATCCGGTATTTTATCCAACATCGTTTTTACCGTTCCTTTTATTTTTAATGAATCAATATGCTGACCAGTGGAGAAAATGTATTTAAAATTCGTGAAGGCATTTCCTTCGTTATTATCTTTAATATTATCGCCAAAGAAGATACTGTAAGTGGTATTTGAAAGCAGCGTATCTTTTAGTTTTATGGTTAATTCGTTTCGTGCAATGTCAATTTCCGGGAAAGGTTCAATATTTGGAGAAATCAGTACCTGTGTTTTAGGATTTGTCAATGGTTGAATCCATTCATCAAATTCAATTTTTATCTGTTTTTGACGAAAATTAATGGAATAATTTGCTGGTGTTGATGTTGAAATTACTGGTGGTGATTGATCTCTGTTTCCACCTGAAGGTGCTGTGATTTGTGCACAGGAAGCAATAATTAAGCAATGAAATAATGAAATAATGAAATAATGAAGCCAATTTTTTTGTATGTTTTTATGTTTATACATGGATAAATTATTTCATTATTGAGTTTACTATCTACCTAAATAGACCATTAGAACAGAAATATCTGATGGTGAAACGCCGGAAATTCTGCTGGCTTGTCCCAGTGTTTGTGGTTTCATTTTAGTCAGTTTCTGTCGAGCTTCCATACTTAGTGATGGCAAGCTCATATAATCAAATTCCGGTTTTAGTCTGACGTTTTCAATTTTATCCATCTTTTGCACCTGATCATACTCTTTATTGATATATCCGTCATATTTTACAGATATTTCTGCTTGTTCCAAAAACTCTCTTTCGTATTTAGATAAGTGTTCTTTTACCACAGGTACAT
>DAOORG010000046.1:1335-8789 GCA_035389165.1 Chitinophagales bacterium | reverse complement strand
CGTAAATCTGCATTATCCTGACGTAACAGAATACGGAACTCAGCTCTTGAGGTAAACATTCTATAGGGTTCTTCCGTGCCTTTATTCACGAGATCATCGATAAGAACGCCAATGTAAGCTTCACTTCTTTTCAGGATAACAGGTTCCAGGTCATTAATTGCACGATGTGCATTTATTCCTGCCATCATACCTTGAGACGCTGCTTCTTCATATCCTGTGGTGCCATTTATCTGACCGGCAAAAAACAAATTTTTAATCAATCTTGTTTCCAGCGAGAGCGACAACTGTGTAGGTGGAAAATAATCATACTCAATTGCATAACCAGGTCTGAACATCTTTACCTTTTCGAAACCCGGAATTTGGGTTAGTGCTTTGTACTGCACATCTTCCGGCAATGAAGTTGAAAACCCGTTTACATAGATTTCCACGGTATTCCAACCTTCCGGTTCTACAAAAATCTGGTGTCTGTCTTTATCTGCAAAACGGTTAATTTTATCTTCAATCGACGGACAATATCTGGGTCCCAAACCTTGAATTCTGCCCTGAAACATAGGAGATTTTTCAAAGCCTGTTTTCAGTAAGTCGTGTACTTTATCATTGGTATAGGTAATCCAGCAGCAACGTTGTTCTTTTGGTTTTTCTATGTTTTTATAAGAAAAGCCTACTATATCTTCATCACCGTTCTGAACTTCCATTTTGGAATAATCCAGGCTCCTACCGTCTACGCGTGGTGGTGTTCCTGTTTTCATTCTGCCACTTTCAAAGCCTAAAGCCACCAATTGTTCTGTAATTCCTTTAGAAGCCTTTTCTCCTGCTCTACCACCACCAAATTGTTTTTCTCCGATATGGATGATGCCATTTAAAAAAGTACCGTTAGTTAGTACTACTGCCTTTGATCGGATTTCCATACCCATACCGGTTTTTACACCACAAACCACGCCATTTTCTACTATGAGTTCAGCTACCATATCTTGCCAGAAATCAATATTTGGAGTGTTTTCCAGCATTTCGCGCCAGACTAAATGGAACTGCATTCTATCGCTTTGTGCTCTTGGGCTCCACATGGCTGGTCCTTTTGATAAGTTCAGCATTCTGAATTGTATCATGGTTTTGTCGGTAACAATTCCGGAGTATCCACCCATGGCATCAATTTCGCGCACAATCTGACCTTTTGCCACGCCACCCATTGCCGGATTGCAAGACATTTGAGCGATGGTTTGCATATTCATGGTGGCCAGCAATACCTTGCTACCCATTTTAGCTGCGGCAACAGCAGCCTCACAACCGGCATGGCCGGCACCAACAACTATTACATCATACGATTGAAACATGGTGCAAAGATATACATAAGTCGTAAGTCGTGAGTCGTAAGTCGTAAGAATTTATTACTAAATTCTAATTCCACAAAATAATACACATGTTTATAACAGGTATGTGGATTAGGGTTAACAAGTTTCACGTGAAACAATTTAAACCTTAGCACAATATCAACTATCCACAAATTTATTCACTTTGTGAATTCTGTGATGTGAATAGTTTCACGTGAAACAATATTCAGACTATGCCAATTAAAATAAAGTATTGAAAAAATAAATTAAAAGTAGAATTTCATAAAATTGAAAATGAAACATCTTAGTTTTTTGTTTCACGTGAAACAAAAAAGCCGATGAAAATTCATCGGCTTGTAAAATATAAAGTAAGAAATACTATTTAAAACTTAGGACACAATAATGGCGAGTATGCTTTTTTCTTATCCAATGGTTTTCCGGTATAAATTATGGAAGCTTCTAAAGCACCGAAAGACTTTACTGCCTGACTTAAATCCTTTTTAATAGTTGCATCGTAGCTAATACCTATTTGTAAGCCGGAGAAAGAAAATCCTGTGGATGCAATAATTGCACCATTGCCATCGTACCAAACACCTGCAGATATAGCTGTTCTATAGGGTTCACTTTTTCCAGATAAATTAAAAGAAAAAGAAGAACCGGCAATCCATTGTTGTGCCTTAGCCTGGAACATATACATACCATTTGGAGAAATCAAGACGACTCTTTTAATATCTATAAACATACCTGCGTGTGCATTGAAACGCATTGCACGTTCGTTGTCTGATTTGAAAAATGAGTCTTTTGGTTTAATGATATTAAAAACAGAAGCACCTGCATATGCACCTAACATCTTATTAAAATTTGATGACCAGAATAAACCCAGGTTTAAATTGGGTTTGAAATATCTGTCACCTGCAAAATTCTCCTGATTATTTAAGGATAAATCAAAACCAGTTCCGGTAAATTGTGACGCAAATGCAAGATTACCTAAATCTACGGAGCGTTGAATGAAACCCGCCTGTGCTCCTACGCTTAAATAATGATTTTTTTCTTTACCTAAACTTTTATGGTAAGCCACAGATACCATACAAATATTTGAACGAATAGCTGTCTGTCTGTCGTTCGTAAAAACAACACCAACACCAAAAATATCACCTTTAAGCTTGTCTCTTAAAATACCAAAATCTGCGGATGCACTTAAAGTATTAAAAGGTGATGGCGACTGCAACGGCAAATACTGAACTCTGTAGTTGGCTACAAAACGATATAGTGAATTTATTTTACCGGTAAAAGCAGGATTTAAATTCAACGGTGAATTGTAAAATTGCGAAAACTTATAATCTTGTGCATTTGAATTAAATACAAATGATAATATAATTAATGAAAATATTATTTTAAAATTCAATTTATTTTCCATCCCCTGAATTTGTTTGATTATTGATAAACCTGAAAACACCCCAATATTTTTCCATAGCAAGCAAATCATTATGGAATATTGCAACTAATTTACCATTAATTTGTCTAAGTTGGTTAAAAAGCGTTAAAAAATTATGTTGTATTTCATCATTATTTAATGGTTGATAATAGGCGTAAGTAGCATCCATCCAACAAGAAGGTTGAAGCATAATACTTGAAGTTTTATTACTAAATAAATCAAATAACAAAAACGATCTGCTAATGCCAGCTCGAAAACCTACAACATCTGGGTACATCAATGAATAGTCTATTTCTAATGCATTTGTGTGTTCCATATTTTTAATCAATTCCGGATATGAAATTCTCAAGAAATGTTGTCTTGTATGGTAAACGTTTCTATTAGCTATTTGGTATAATTTATGGTATTCACCGGCTACATTATTTTCATCTAAAGAGTGATAAGAAGGATGCAACCCAATATCTGAATGACTGCTTATATACTGAATTAATTTTTTTAGTTTCTTTGATTCTGGTGAAACCTTGCTATTGTTTTCACCATCATCATTCAGTAAAAAAAAGAAGATTTTAGGAAGGTTGTATTTCTTTGTTTCGTTCAAAATTTTATCATAGATATCAAATGGATCTGTTTGTTTTCCAAGCAATGTTTTCCAGCAATTCACTTCAAAAATATTTGGCGGATGTTTTAGCCAGTTTCTACCTAAATACCTGAATGCATTATCAATATCGAATGTTGGCAGATACTCGAACTCGTATTTTTTAAATTCCAGGCTTGAATTAAATTTTAATAATTCCTGCTTAAAAAAATGTAGCCAGGTTTCTACGATGGGTGAATAATTAAATTCAGGTTTTGAAAGTATGGAGTTGGTCGATTTATATCTACCATGTATATCTTTGTCGTGTGGTAAATATTCTTCGTATCTCGATAACAAAAAAAAGATACAGGAAAAGATATCAAACCTCATATCAAAATTTTCTGTCGTCTGAAAAAAGACCGGCATTGCAGCTTCACGTGAAACAAAAATCTTTTGTAGCCGAATGTCGTTTTCCAGTAATAAATCATCTTGAAAAATATTGTAGAAGTTAGCTAGTCTATTTTTAGAATAATTGAGATACACATTATCCGAAACTATAGAAATATCAGGGTTTTCAGTAAACACATATTGCATACCAAAATACTGGCTGAATACAAAATCTGCAGTGTATTTTATTCTGTTAGTAACTTTTGGTGTGTAGATAACTATCAAGCTGATATGTTTAGCAGTATTTGTATTTTTACAATAATAATGTCAGCGCCATTTCTCATACATCTGCCTCAATTTGAAGGACCATTCGATTTATTGCTGTTTTTCATTGAACGTGATGAATTAAGTATTAACGATATTCCAATCCATAAAATTACAAATGATTTTTTGGATTATATCCAACATATGGAACGATTAAATATCGAAGTGGCCAGTGAGTTTATTTTGGTAGCTGCAACGCTCATGCGCATTAAAGCAAAAATGTTGCTTCCGAGAAAAGAAGTGGATGAGCAAGGAAACGAAATTGACCCGAGAGAAGAATTGGTACAAGCGCTTTTAGACTACAAACGGTTTAAAGAAATTGTGGAAGTACTGAAAGATTTTGAAGGTAATCGTGCTTTACGCTATTCACGTGGAAATCAGAAAAAAGAAGTAGAAAGTCTGGTAAAATTATTAGCAGAAGAAGCAGAACTGGAAACCATCACTTTATTTAAGTTGTTGAAAGCTTATCAGCGTACGATGGATAAGTATAAAACAAAAAATGAAAAAGTAGTACATACAGTAGATCCGTTTAAATTCTCCATTGAAACGGAAAAAGATAAATTAACAGCCTTTATTACCAGCAAAACAAAAGCATCTTTTGCTGAAATCTTTACAACTTGTGAAAGTAAAATTCATGCCGTCTTTATTTTCCTTGGTATGTTAGAACTTATACAACAGCAAATTATTTCTATCATTATTGGTGAAGGAAGAAACAATTTTTGGCTGACTACAGACGTTGTAGAAGAATAATACTATATTTAGTTATGCTCAAAAAACAACACCTCGTTGTCATTGTATCTTTTATTGCAATGATGCTAACATTTTCTTCTGTAAAAGCTCAGGAATATACCGGTGCAGTTGGCGGTAGATTTGGTTATGGTATTGGAATAACCGGAGTTTATTTTTTTGATAGTCAAAACGGACATGCCATGGAATTTCTATTGCGATATGGATATCATGGGTTGATTTTAAACAGACCAGGCATTCATATTCAGGGTTTGTATGAAAAACACTGGATGTTGGGAAGAAGTAATTTTTCAGCATATCTGGGTGCAGGTCCAGGTATCGGATTTGGGAAGAAAAATTCAATAAGCAAGCAATTATATTTCGCTTTAGGAATTTCTCCGATAATTGGTTTTGATTATACATCACAACGGCTAAAAATACCGTTAATACTGGCATTAGACTACAAACCTACTTTTCATGCAGATTTTCCGGTAGGCAATAAAAGTGAAAAAGTAGGAACAGATTTTTCCTATTATGAAATAGCATTTTCTGTAAGAATTGGTATTGGTAGAGGAAGAAGAAGATAGGTGTTATAATCCTCTGATTTTTGAGCGCAATGTATCTTTAAAATTTTCACCACAACACATTCTGGTTACTTTTTGAGATACATTCTTTTTGTATGCTGCGTGATTATTGAAATAATGTTTACACGTTTCACATTTCTCAATTTCTTCTCTGAGCATGTTTTCTGAATGACGATCTAATTCTCCATCTAACATAAGAGAAATATCTTTCATCAGTTCGTTGCAATTGTGCGGTGGCCTAATATGACTCATACTATTCACTTTTTTTATAACCCATTTTTTCTGCATATTCTTTTAAACTTTCTTTGAGCATGTTTCGTGCTCTATGCAGTCTGGAACGAACCGTTCCTATGGGTATGTCAATAATTTTAGCAATTTCTTCATATGTAAATCCTTCTATATCACATAAAAGGATAACTGTTTTGAAATCTATTGGCAATCTATTGAGTGCAACAGTGATTTCATCACCCATCATTCCATCAAAAATATCTTCTCTTAAATCGAAAGCAACGCCTCCGTTTTCTTCATCTGCATCCTGATAGGCAATTATATCTTCGTAATCAACTTTACTTGGCTCCTTTTTCTTACGTCGATACTCGTTGATGAATCCATTCTTCAATATTTTAAACAACCAGGCCTTGGCATTAGTTCCCGAATCAAAAGAATTGATGAATCTGAAAGCCTTCATAAACGTTTCCTGAACCAAATCATTGGCGTCTTCTTCATTATACGTTAAATGATAGGCAAAGTTATACAAGGCATCTGCGTGCGGCAAAAGTTCGTCCTCAAAGAGTTGTTCTTTATCTGTAATCTGGTCGGTTGACACTGCGATCATAAAGGTAGCAATAATTTAGATAGATAAACAGTAAATTTGCAGGGTTAGTTCCATTAAACCATCGTATTATTTTAACGTCTGCTCAAATAAAAAATACCTTCACTGCTATTCTTATTCTATGGATAGCCGGAATTTTCTTTTCCAGGTTTTTGCAAAGTGTTTCATTGGTTGCCACTGCGATTCTTTTTTTATTAAGCGAAAAGCCGGAAACTAAGATTAAAGAAGTTTTTAAAAATTTAATCACTGTTACATTAGTTGGTATACTATTGATTTATCTGCTTTCCTTTTTTAATTCAGAAAACCACGGCGAATATCTAAAAGTGATAAAAAATAAAATACCGTATTTATTTATTCCGATTAGTTTAGTAAGTGTACAAAAGTTATCAAAACAGCAACTAATTTTTATTCAGTATTTTTTTATCGTTTGTTGTTTGTATAGTTCTGGTTGGAGTTATTATCAATATTTACAAAACAGTGAAATCTATGCCGATTTATATGCAAGAGGTGAAGTAATTCCTACATTAATTCATCATGTATCATTTGCAGTTTTACTTTGTTTTGCTGCGATAATTGTTTTAAACAATAGTATCCACAAAAATGGAAAAACAGAAAAAATAATAAATGTTTTTCTATTGATTTGGTTTATTTATTTCCTGCATATTTTATCTGTAAGAACCGGAATTCTATTATTATACGTCAGTCTTTTTTTATACGGTGTTATTCTATTAATTACTCAAAAAAAAATAGTGATTACGATAAGTTTATTTTTACTACTCATCCTAAGTTCTATAATATTTTATCAAAAAATTCCAACCATAAAAAGTAAAATAGCTTATACATTTTATGGTATTGCACAATATAAAAATAAGCAAGACACAGCCAATGTGGTTTCTGACTCACGTAGAATTTTATCTGACAAAATTGGAATAGAAATCCTGCAAAAAAATAAAATGTTTGGTGTAGGATTAGGTGATATAAAAGATGAAATGAATAGTATATATAAACAACAATATCCACAATTCAATTCAGAAGTATATTCGCATATTCACAATCAATACTTATACACAATTTGTGGTGTTGGTTTACTAACTGGTTCCTTATTTTGTATCTTATTATTATTACCATTATTTCAATTTATAAGAGACAAAAATTATGTCTTTACTTTACTTTATGGAATGCTATTAATGGTGATGTTGTGGGAACCTTTTATTGAAAGTCAAATTGGTAATTCAATTTTTTTAGTAGTTTGTTGTGTAGGATT
>DAOORG010000046.1:0-1235 GCA_035389165.1 Chitinophagales bacterium | reverse complement strand
ATGAATTATTGCAACACCAAAAAAACGGACTTATTTATAAGAATGTGGAAGATGCTGTGTATAAACTACAACTATTGAACACCGAAACAGCACAACGAAAACAACTTGTTGAAAATGCATTTCAATTTGTACAACAATTCGATATAACTTTAATGAATCAAAGAATTGCAGACGTTTATAAATCCATCTTTACACATGCATAAAAATATAGGCTTATTTTTCGGATCGTTTAATCCAATACATATCGGACATCTGTTGCTCGCCACTCATATGCGCGAAGCTGCAGCATTAGATGAAGTATGGTTTATTGTTTCACCGCAAAATCCGTTTAAAAAAAGCAGCGAGCTGGCCGATGAACAACATCGTTTAGAAATGGTAAAACTAGCTACAGAAAAGGTAGAATATTTTAAAGTATCTGATATAGAATTTCAATTAGAAAAACCATCATATACACACATCACTTTAAAAGAACTCAGTAAGAAATATCCTGAACATACATTTCATCTTATTATAGGTGAAGATAATGTAGCTAAATTTCATGAATGGAAAGAAGCAGATTGGATTTTAGAGAGCTATAAAGTGCTTGTTTACAGAAGACAGGTAGATATAGAAAAAACACACGATGCACGACTTACAACATTCGACTTACCCATGTTTGATATCTCATCGACTAATATCCGAAACAGAATCCGTACTAATCAAGCAATTAGCTTTTTTGTCACCCAAAACGTGGAACAATATATCACGTTTCACAAGTTGTATCAGTAAAAAAAGAGTTATACACACAGGTGTTAACTTCAATTCAAAACACCATATTTTATTGAGTTAGTTTCCAACAAAAGAATATGTTCAAAATTTGTGGATTATGTGAATGAATGTGGACAGAATAATCTATCCACAACTTTTAAAATCACTGTAAAATAATCTCCACGGACAATAGCACTTATTAAAAAATTAGAAACAGAAAAACTGAACTAATACACGAAAAGCAACGTTAAAAAGTATACACATTGCAGTATGGATAAAGTTTTACAAAGGTGTTAGTAGTAAGTAGTAAGTAGTTAGGTATAAATAAGTGTAATGATAACAAAATGAAGAGCTTGTTAAATAATAAGAGTAAAAGAACTAATGTGTAAAGTATGTTGATAAGAGATAGGTATAATAAAACTTATTACTTATTACTTATTACTTTCAACTTTTTCTCCACCAATTCACACTGGTAATAAATAGTAATA
>DAOORG010000045.1:7183-13883 GCA_035389165.1 Chitinophagales bacterium | reverse complement strand
GGAAATTTTACGCTGACTTCTTCCGAGATTATTTCTGATACGGTGGAAGTATTGCTGCGGTTTGATAATGATTATCTGGAAATTCACACCTTAGATGTTGCTGACTTATTGGGTATTTTCAGTGTGAACACTTATTCTTTAGGTTATAAAAAATCCTGTGCTCTTACGGATTTAAATATAGAAATAGGCAGGGCATTTAATAATGCAGCGTTGCATCATTCCTGTGCAGCTTTGCATTCATTAAATAAGTACAAAATCTTTGCTGCTGCTTTCGGCTATCAGATGCCTGATAAAAAAATGCTGTTTTGGCTCGGCAAAGAAGCACCTATCAGCACTTCTTATGCTGCACCGATGTTACACAATATGACTCAGCTAAGTGTATCTAATCCATCTCAATTATTAACGAATTTATTTGGTGTTCCTGCAATAGTATCTGATGTGTTGGCGTTGGTCATTCAAGATCAGCTACCGGATATATATGCACCTTTTTACGAACGCTTTGCCACGGCTTCGAGAGCTTCTTTTATAGAAACCATGTTTCACGAATTATCACACACCAGTCATTATACAAAGGCTGGTCCGGCTTTCTGGCTACCTTATGTGGAATATATTTACGGTAATGGCGGCTACGGAACACCTGATTTGGCCAACTCCGGAATTGTTGGATTATCGGAAGCCTGGGCAGAAGACTTATCCAATATTTGTTCCTATTACACGTATGGTAAACAAAAATACCTGGATTTAAATGAAGAACCGATTGAAGACTGGATTCCATATGGCTTATATTATGATTTATACGATACAGGTTCTAATGAAAGTTTTGACATTACTGCCAATATTACCTTTCCACAGATTTACAGTCAGCTTACAACTGACACTAAAAGTTTGGATATTTTGAAAACAAAATTGAAATCAACTTACCCGACACAACAGTCAGGTATTGAAAATTTATTCAACCATTACGGATATTAAAACGCCATTCTTAGAAATTTTTAACCAATTTGGAATCGAATTTGTAGTAAATTTGAAGTAATGAAGAAAATACTGTTTTCCATATTGTTTCTTATTGCCTTTACATCCAAAGCATCGTTCATTTTAATTCCGATGGATGATGTGCAAACCAATCATTTAAAAGCCTACGGTATTGCTTATTGGGTTCTCACAAAAAATGCACCGATTGACTGGTTGCTGAATTACAGAGGCGGCAGTTTTGCTTTTCCATACAATAAAGAATTTGAAAAGGAATGTCTGGTCAGAAATGTAAAATATGAAACCATTGCAGATGCCTCTTTCAGTAAAATACTGGAAGATATCGCTAATCCGGAAGTTAATATGGATGCCATACGTTTGGAAAAAGCACCAAAAGTAGCCGTGTATTCGCCAAAAACAAGTAATCCATGGGACGATGCAGTGACATTAGTATTAACCTATGCAGAAATACCATATACCGTCATCTATGACGAAGAAATTTTAGATGATAATTTGCATTTATACGATTGGTTACATTTACATCATGAAGACTTTACAGGACAATATGGTAAGTTTTTTGCTGCTTATCAAAATGCTCCCTGGTACAAAAAACAAGTATCGGATTATGAAGCCAGAGCCACTGCTTTAGGTTTTTCAAAAGTTTCTCAGGAAAAATTAGCCGTCGTAAAAAAAATCCGGGATTTTGTGATGGGTGGCGGTTATATGTTTGCGATGTGTTCTGCCACAGATTCCTATGATATTGCACTGGCGGCAGAAGGCGTGGATATATGCACACAGCATTTTGATCATGATGCCATTGACCCGAACGCACAGAGTAAATTGAATTTCTCCAACGGATTTGCCTTTCATAATTATCAGATAAGCACCAACCCGTATGAGTATGAATTTTCTACCATTGATGTTCCCGGCATTCGTCCGGTTACCAAAGAAATGGATTACTTCAGCTTATTTGATTTTTCTGCAAAATGGGATCAGGTGCCTTCTATGCTAACACAGAATCATGAGAAAATAGTAAAAGGTTTTATGGGTCAAACTACTGCCTTTAAAAAACCATTGATCAAGTCTGATGTATTAATTATGGGTGAAAACAAAGGACTGAATGAAGCTAAATACATTCATGGTGTGTATGGAAAAGGAACCTGGACTTTTTACGGCGGACACGATCCGGAAGATTATCAGCACCGCGTTGGCGATCCAACT
This sequence comes from Chitinophagales bacterium, assembly GCA_035389165.1. Lineage (GTDB taxonomy): Bacteria > Bacteroidota > Bacteroidia > Chitinophagales > JADIYW01 > JADJSS01. Next base: position 11,693 of record DAOORG010000045.1, on the reverse strand, counting down.
ACTGATTTAAATTTGCATCCTAATTCACCAGGTTACAGATTAATCCTGAACAATATTTTATTTCCTGCAGCGAAGAAAAAACCACAAAAAACGTAGTTATTCGCTAACAACAAACTCGTAATATTCCATTACCTGATTATGCAGTAATTTTTTGCAAGCTTCTTCTACTTTTGCAATCGCAGCATCTTTAGAATCTGCTTCAATTTTCAACGTGATATGTTTTCCAATACGTACATTGGATGTATTAAATCCTAAATTATGAAGACCATGCTCCACTGCTTTTCCCTGTGGGTCTAAGAGTTCTTTAAGCGGCATCACATTTATTTCGGCTGTATAAATCATGCAGTGAAGATAAAGAATATCTGACAAATAAATAATTATTGCAGGCGAAATTTGCGATTTTTTAATCCTTGTATTAATTCTAATTTTACCAAAAGAATAATCTGTAAAAAAACTATACTTTTACAAAACCTGTTGTACTTATTTTTCATAATAGACTTTTGAATTGAAATCAACTGTACTTTTAATAACACCACCATTTACACAACTGAATACACCGTATCCGGCAACAGCCTATTTAAAAGGATTTTTAAATACCAAAAATATTTCTTCTTATCAATGTGATGTTGGAATTGAAGTACTACTCAGCGTATTTTCAAAAAATGGGTTGACGAAATTATTTCAAAAAATTGAAACAAATCAACATCCAAAATCAAAAAATGCAACAAGAATAATTGCATTACAACAAGATTATATTCAAACAATTGATGCGGTTATTTTATTTCTTCAGGGAAAAAATCCAACGCTGTCTAATCTTATTTGTCAGGATAATTTCTTACCAACTGCATCCAGATTTCATCAAACAGATGATTTAGATTGGGCTTTCGGCAACATGGGAAATCAGGATAAAGCAAAACATTTAGCCACACTTTATTTAGAAGATTTATCCGATTTAATTATTGAATGTGTAGATGAACATTTTGGATTTAGCAGATACGCTGAACGATTAGGAAGATCGGCCAATACATTCGATGAAATCTATTTATACCTGCAAAAAGAATACACTTTTTTTGACAAGCTTTTAATAGAAAATTTAGAACAGAAGATAAATTTAGTTCAACCAAAATTAGTTGCTATCTCCATTCCGTTTCCCGGAAATTTATACAGTGCATTCAGATGTGCGCAATGGATTAAAAAAAATCACCCAACCATAAAAATTGCATTTGGTGGCGGATTTCCAAATACAGAATTGCGTTCCATTTCTGATGTACGTGTTTTCGAATTTATTGATTTTATTACCTTAGATGATGGTGAATTACCAATTGAAATTTTAATAAACAATTTAGAATTGCCAAATCCAACAGCATATAAAAGAACATTTTTGTTAGAAAACAATAAAGTCGTTTATAAAAATAATGTTGCAAGAATTGATTATAAACAAGCTGAAGTTGGCACACCAGATTATACCGATTTATTATTAGACAACTATATTTCCGTAATAGAAATTGCCAATCCAATGCATAAAATGTGGAGCGATGGAAGATGGAATAAATTAACGATGGCGCATGGTTGCTATTGGGCAAAATGTACGTTTTGCGATATTTCGTTAGATTATATAAAAGTGTATGAACCAGTTGCTGCAAAATTATTGTGCGACAGAATGGAAACCATCATTGCACAAACCGGTGAATCCGGGTTTCATTTTGTAGATGAAGCGGCACCACCGGCATTGATGCGTGCATTAGCCATTGAGATTATAAAACGGAAATTGGTAGTTTCGTGGTGGACAAATATTCGCTTTGAAAAAAGCTTTACAAAAGATTTATGTGTGTTGCTAAAAGCATCTGGATGCATTGCTGTTTCTGGTGGTTTGGAAGTTGCATCTGATAGATTACTGGCATTGATTGACAAAGGCGTAACCGTAGAACAAGTGGCAAAAGTAAACCGGAATTTTACCGAAGCCGGTATCCTAGTTCATTCTTATTTGATGTATGGATATCCAACACAAACCATTCAGGAAACAATTGATTCTTTAGAAATGGTTCGGCAATTATTTGAATTAGGAATTTTGCAATCTGGTTTCTGGCATCAATTTGCCATGACAGCACACAGTCCAATTGGTTTGCAACCGGAAAAATTTGGTGTGAAAAAACAAAGCAAAACCATCGGAACTTTTGCCAATAACGATATTTTCTTTTTTGATGAAACTGGTATCAATCACGATTTATTTAGTTATGGTTTAAAAAAATCGTTGCTCAATTATATGCATGGAATTGGATTTGAATTGCCGTTACAAAGCTGGTTTGATTTTAAAATTCCGAAAACTAAAATTGCACCAAATTACATTGCAACTATTTTAAACAAAGAAGAAATAAGTACGTTTCAACCAAGCGCTAAAATTATCTGGTTAGGCAACCTTCCAATTGTTGATTATTATACAAAAACAAAAAAAGGAAACAGCTATGAAATGGCTTCATTAATTTTCCATTCAAAAACTGACACAAACGAAATCAAATTAAATAAGAATCAAGCCAACTGGCTAATTGAAATCCTGCTGCTAATTTCTGTAAACAATAATAAAATATACACGCTTCAGGAATTAAAGAATCATTATGAGCAAAATAATTTAGAAGATTTTGAACTATTTTGGTTTAATAAACCTATGAATACACTGTCTGAATTTGGATTATTAAAATTATAAGATGTATGTTGTAAGATTTTATTAACGATAAAAAATAAGTATATTGATTCGCATATGAAGCACCATTTTATCAGAATACCATTACTTTCTATTCTTATAATCTTTCTTTCTCAATGTAAGAAAGAAAACCAACCTACTGAATGTTTGAATGAAAACCAAAAAGCAACTTTAGTAAATTCTTTAGAATATTTATCACACGATACCACAGAAATTTCTGCTGCTGAACGACAATTCATGAATGAAATAAGAACGATTGCTAATGATATTACTTCGCTTTCTTCTTCAATTGACACTACTATTTCTATTCAAAATTCTTACAATCAAATCAAAACTAATTTTTTGCAGCATGTTGATTTGGTGACACAAAGAGCAAGTATATTTTATAACGGTTCTGAAGCAAAAATTATATTGGCAAAAAATGCATTTGTACTGATGAGCTATGATGCTTTGCAACGCAAATATCCTGAATTTATGTGGACACAACTCGGCATATTTGCTGCCAATGAAGTGCGTTCCGGTTTGGTAATGGCGTTGATGGCACGCGACGTTCTTTTAAAAAACAATATCCATATTCCGTTCAACAATGCTGAAGTTTCTGATGCCATGCTGGAATCGTCTCAAATTCTTATACAAGGACAAATTGATGTGCTGACTGATATTGGTTCGCTGGGAATTTTAAACAGAAAAATGGGTGCTGCCAGTATAAAAAATGAAACTTGGTTAACCAATGAAGCTAAAGAAGGTTTTCGTTTGCAAGAACAAGCCGAAAATGCTTTAAAAGCAGGTGATTGCTCTGCTTTTATGGACTTGCAAACTGCTGCAGCCATACAATTTGGTGCACACGAACAGATTTATATTTTACAACCTATGTGGAACCAACCAATGATGCAGCAATTCGCTGAACTCGATAAATTTATATTACAACTCACCAGTCATAAATTTGTTTTCTTTGGTGATATCTTTATCGGAACCAATAAAAATCTGGAGGTTGCGAAAGGTTATACGGTCAAAATACCTGCTAATGTTTCTGATTTATCAAATGCAGCACAACGCGTGCAAATTGCCATGAACGGTTTTAACACACTTAATGATTTAAGAAAAAACAAGAGCTGGAGCGAATGGATTGACTACTCACAAATTAAAATAGGTTATTTTAAGGATGTCTATTTTGTGCCCTGGGTTGAGTAAAATAACTTAATGTCCACCCATATCATTTTGATTTAACTTAAAGTTTTTAGCAAATAACACCAAGGGAACTGCTAAAATAATAAACACCGTCATGTATTGAAAAATATCAATATAACTCAAGATAGCAGCTTGTTTATTGATATTGTAATCTAAAAAAGCCAAGGCTTGTTGTGCAGCTTTTTCTGCATCGCTGGTGGCCGACATCAATCCCATTTTCATGGCGTTCAGGCGTTCGTTTACTAATGGATTATCCGGTGTTACATGTTCCAGAATATTTGCTCTGTGTTCTGCACTCAAGGTTTCATTCAACACACCGATAATGGCAACGCTCATCGAGCCGCCAATTTGCCGTATCATATTGGAAATACCGGATGCTTGTCCGACATCTTTTCCATTTAAACCACCTAAGGTAAGTCCGGAAAGCGGCACAAATATAAATGCCAGTCCCAAACCACGAACCATTAAAGGCCAAAACATCGCTTCAGTTCCGGTGTTGCTGGTGAAAATGAATGACGACCAGAACACAAAGATTCCTGTAATCAAAAATCCACCTGTAATCATATATTTTGGCGGTGTTCCTTTGGAAAGCATGCCTCCAACCAATGGCATCAGCATACCACT
>DAOORG010000045.1:0-7083 GCA_035389165.1 Chitinophagales bacterium | reverse complement strand
GGACCGATAGTTGGTCCTAAAATCACACCCATACCAAACATCGCCATAGCCATTCCGATTTTTTCAGGCGGATAGATTTCTTTTAAGATGGTTTGTGAAGTGGCAAACAAAGCACCACCGCCAATCCCTTGCACAAATCGCCAGAAAACTAATGTCCAGATAGAACCGGACAAACCACACATTAATGAAGCAAACGTGAAAATGGCAACAGAACCTGCGAAATAATATTTTCTTCCAAACTGAGAAGATAACCAACCACTCATGGGTACGATGATAACATTTGCAATGGCATATGATGCAATTACCCAACTTACTTCAGAAAGTGTAGCACCTAAATTTCCCATTAAGGTATTGGTAGCTACATTCACCACTGTTGTATCTATCAGCTCTAACAGCGTACACAACACCACCGTTACTGTAATAATGTAACGTCGTGCACCATGTTCTATTAAGCTGTTGGTTTGATCTTGAGTCATTGTAATTAATTAGATAATGAGGTAATAATATGATGAGATGATTAAATATTCTACACTAATTTCAGAAACTAATTATCTAATCATCTAATTATCTAATTTTATTTCACTTTCACGGCTACGGTTACATTCATACCAGCACGTAATTCGAATTTGTCATTTTTATCGTCTAATAATGCAATTCGAACCGGTATCCGTTGTACTACTTTTACAAAATTTCCGGTAGCATTATCAGCAGGTAATAACGAAAATTTAGAACCTGTTGCTGCTTGTATGGATTCGATTTTTCCTTTGAATTTTTTTCCATCATATGCATCTACAGTTACTTCCACATCCTGACCTTCTTTCATCTTCTCAATTTGCGTTTCTTTGAAATTTGCAGTTATCCAAAGTTGTGCGTCATCCACTATACTCATTAGTGTTTGTCCCGGATTTACTAACTGACCAACCTGTACATTTTTCTTAGAAACAAAACCATCGCATGGTGCGATTAAGTAGGCGTATGATAATTGTAATTGAGCAAATTCTATTTCTGCCTGTCTTTGCTGCATGCCAACTTCTGCTAAACTAACCTGAGTGCCAATTCCGCTGGCTTGAGTGCGTGAAGCAGATGATTGTTGTTGTGCTGCTTTCAATTGCGCTTGTGCCACCTCTACTTGTTTCTCTAAAACCTGTACTTGTTTTTCTGCCGATTGTTTTTCTGCTAATGCACCATCGTATTGTGCTTGTGTTGCCGATGTCTGTTTATATAATTGTTCGTAGCGTTTAAAATTCTCTGTTGCATTCCATACACGCACTTTCGCAGCTTCAACATTAGCTTTTGCCGTTTCGATGCCAGCTTGTGCCGTAAGTATAGATGTCGATACTGCATTTGCTGAAGCATCTGCAGATGACACATTGCTTCTTACCACACTAACATTCGCACCGGCACTTTTAGCATTAATGATTGCTTGTTGTAAACGGATTTTCAAATCTCTGTCGTCTAATTTTAATATCGTGTCACCTTTTTTTACACGTTGATTTTCTTTTACAAATACTGCGTCTACATACCCTGAAATTCTTGGTGCAATGGGAACAATATTTGCTTCTATCTGCGAATTTTCCGTGTCTTCATTATGGCGTGCATACGCAATTTTAGTATATGCAAAATAGGCAGCAGCTAGTAATATTACCACTCCAATTATTGGCATTAAAATTTTCTTTGATGATTTTTTTTCTTTTGAAGTCTCTTCCATGTTGAAGTAATTAAATAAATTTATAATCCTGATTAACAATTTTCCCATCGTGCATTTCTATCGTCCTGTCTGAGGCTTTGGCAAAATCCTGATCATGCGTAACGGCAATGATGGTTTGCCCGAATTCCTGCGTGAGTTCTTTAAAAATGGAGAATATATTTTGTGTATTCATACTGTCTAAATTACCGGTCGGCTCATCACCCATAATAATCAAAGGATCATTAATCAATGCTCTTGCCACTGCAACGCGTTGTTGTTGTCCGCCGGAAAGCTTGGAGGATGGTTTCAACGCCTGGTCTTTTAGTCCTAATAATTCTAATTTCTGATAGGCCTTTTCTTCAATTACATCATAAGGCAATTTCCCTAATCGCAAAGCCGGAATCATGACATTTTTCAGGCAGCTGAATTCACCTAGCAGATAATGAAACTGAAATACAAAGCCTATTTTTTCATTTCTGAGAGCTGCCAGTTTATCCTGTTTCCATCTGGAAATATTCTGGTTATCTATAAACAATTCACCTTCAAAGGCAGTATCCATCGTAGATAAAATATACAACAACGTTGATTTACCGCAACCTGATTTACCGATAACCGTTAGAAATTCTCCTTTATATACTTCGAAATAAATCTCATTCAACACCTTGAACTCCACCGGATCGTGAAAGTATTTAGTAATTGAATTTGTTTTTAAAATAATTTCTTTCATGTTATTTACTGCTAAAACTTATTTTCTGAATATGGCTACAGGGTCAATATTTGCTGCCTTTCTGGCTGGAATAAATCCGGCAAGGAAAGTCACCGCGAAACCAAATAATATGCCTTTTAAAAAATTACCTATTTTGAAATAAATCGGAAAATAGCCTATATCACCACCAACATAATAATTCTGAAGTACTGTTACCATTATCGAAGCAAACAAAACACCAAATACAATTCCGATTAGTCCGATAATCAATGCTTGTCCGACAAATATTTTAATAACATCCCTACCGTTAAATCCAATTGCTTTTAAAATGGCGATGTCATTGATTTTTTGCATCACCGTCATGTTCAGAATATTATAAATACCGAAACCGGCAACAATAAGAATGGAAACAGAGACAAACCGAATAATAATAGCACGCATTCTTGTTGCTGCCATATAGGTTTCGTTGGCTGTTTCCCAATCTTCTGCGTTATAATTAGTCAGCTGAGCTAATTCAGGTGCAAATGCTTTTGCGTTATTAAAATCTTTGATATTGACATTGATATCTGTAATATACTGTGCATTTTTTTTGAGCAGTTGCTGAGCATAAGCAATATTAATGTATGCAGTAGATTTATCTACAACAGAATTATTCGTTTGAAAAATGCCGATGATTTTCATCACTTTTGTCATGCCAACAGATGAAGTGATGGAAATATTATCTCCTTCTTTTACATTCATTTTGGAAGCCACACCTGAACCCAACAAAATACCATTCAGGTTGTTTTTTAAATTATTAATACTTCCTTCCACCACATAGGATTCCATGTTGAACATTTGGTTAGCTTCTTCCGGCAGAATTCCGATGGCACGTCCGCTGATTTGTGTTTTAGCATTATTAAAGAATATACCGACCGTTAACTGTGGTGTGACAAATGCTACCTCTTTTTGATTCTTCAATAATTGAATAATTTCTTTAGGATTGTCAATCGTGTTATTGGAAGGAACTACTTTTGGATTTATGATAATTGGAATAGATTTGCCGTTTGTTTCAGAAATTGGTTTGGAAATTACGTCCTCTTTATAGATTCGTATGTGTGGAATCGATTTAAAAAAAGCATCAGCAGAAGATTTATCAAAACCTGCCATCATAGAATTCATAAAAATAAAAATGGCTATTCCGAGTGTAACACCTAATGCAGCAATAAGCGTCAATCGTTTATTGCTGATAATATAGGTGTAAGACACTTCACTATTAACGGAATACTTCATTTTAAATGCCATTATTTTTTAGGTTTTACAGGAATCAGTACATCGTTTTCCGTCAATCCGATCAACACTTCCACATATTCTGTTGAAACAATTCCAGTTTCAATAACTTTTAAATCTTTGCCGCCTTTTACCTGTACTTTATTTCCAAACGAAACATAATTTCTTGGAATCAATAGTGTATTTTTCTTTTCACCGATTAAAATATTTGCTTCCAGTTGGGTGCCGTTAACAGTAAAATCGGGCTTTTCAATAAACTGTACTTTTACGATAAAAGATTGTGATGGTTCATCAAACACCGGTAAAATCTCACTAACAACAGCGCTGTATTTTTTATTTTTTTGCGTATTTAATAAAACGGTAACTGTTTGTCCTACTTTTACTTTATCAATCGAATTTTCATCGACGTTTAATTTAGCATACAATAAATTTTCATTGGCAATTACAGCAATCACATCACCACGGCGTACATAATCACCTACTTGCTTTACTTTTTTATACACTTTGCCAGCCGCAACAATTTTTACCTGATTATTTTCCTGATTTACAACACTTCCTTTTACGGCATTGGATTGAGTAATGTATTGTTGTTTATTTTGCTGCTGTACTGATTTATACTGTTGTTCCAATGCGGCCAGATTTGCTTTGGATGTTTTAGTGCTTAACTGCATTTTTTCGAGTTCTGCTTTAGTTACACTGCTTTGATTATATAGTTCCTGATAACGTTGTTCCTGAATAATATCCTGACTAAGTTTTTCTTTTGCAGCATCTATGTTTGCTCTGATTTGTTGTAAAACAGGTGCATTGTCAGTGGTATTATATTGTGCAATTTTTAATTGCTCAGCGGCACTATTGGTACTGATGATATTTTGTTTATTATCTATTATTGCAACCACTTGATTAACGGATACAATAGCACCTTCTACCAGATTCAGCTTAATGATATTACCATCGGTTTGAGCAGTAAGATTGTATTTATTATCCGATTCCAGACTACCTGATGCAAATACAATTTCAGAAATATCTTTTCGAACCGGTTTTATTTCATTTTCTGATTCACCTTTGCAGGAAATCAAAAACAAGAAAGGCACTATTTTTAAAAGCTTGTTTTTCATAACTACTAATTATTTAATGGACCCTAAACTTCTCTGCAATTTATAATTGGCAATAGCAGCATCAGCCTGTGCATTTAGCAAATTGGTTTGTGCCTGTAATAAAAACTGGTCTGCTTCTAACACATCACTAAGCAGCGCCACTTGCGCACCAAATCTGTTATCCAGGATTCTTTTATTTTCTGTTGCCTGTTCAATGGCGCGCTGTGCCAGATCAATTTTAAGCAATGCCACTTTCAACGTTTCATATGCAGCATTTACTTCGGATGAAATATTGTCTTTTAGTTGTGCCGTTACTAACTCTTGTTGAGCTTTCTGATTTTTTGCATCACCTACAACAGCGCGCGCCGTGTATAATTGCATAATATTCCAGCTAACACTTACACCAACATCCCAGGTAGCTTTGAAATTATTTTCCTGTGGAAAAACACGTTGATTTGGGTTGTTATAATAACCGTTTCCAACCGCACTAACCGTTGGCATATAGGCACTTTTAGAAGCTTTAATCTGATAATCAGCAGCTTTTAATCTGTAATCCTGTGCCTTAAATTCAGTTCTGTCTGCATATGAAGTAGTGATGAATGATTGTATGGTAGTACTAGCATTTTCAACAGTTTCAGGATTTTCAACTTCAATTTTAGTATTGAAATCAAGTCCTAACAATACACACATATTGAAGTTGTAAATTTTTACCATGCTTTCAATGTCTGCTTTAGTAACCAATAAATTTGTTTTTTGCAATTCGGCACGCATTACGTCATTGTTTAAAGCCAAACCAGCTTCTTTGAATTTAGATACATCATTCACACGAACTTGAGTTTGCGCAATATTAGAATCCAGGACAATTAAAGTTTGTTGTAATTTATACAGATTATAATATTGTTGAATTACATTCAGTTTAATATCCTGTTGATCTTTTTGTTTGTCCAGCGCTGAAGCAGTTTTTAACTGATCCAGAGATTTCATAGTATTCCAGTTTTTTAATCCTTGAAAAATAGGTTGCTGTATAGAAACACGATTTCCAAACTGATTCAGAATTTGAGGATTCAAGGTAAATACTTCGCCGCTGAACGGAATCTGAAACGGGTCAATATTATTACTAAGCCTTGTATAACTGCTGTTCAAACCCAATACAGGCAACATGGCATTTTGCGATTGCGTTTTTTTAATATCCAATGCCTGAATTTTCAGACTATCCAGTTGCAATAACTTGCTGTTTTGTTCAGCCAGCGTAAATGCTTCCTGTAAAGTAATTTTTTTAAATTCCTGTGCAAAACCGTATCCTGTCAACAACAATAATACGGAAATGAGTACTGACTTCTTCATATCTATTTTGATTCTATTCCTAAATGATTGGTTAATAATTCTCTTAAATGTTTTTTTAGTCTTGCCTTCAATTTATCGTTGTACACCTGATCTATATCATCTGTCTTTAAAACCTTGCAAGCAATAGAACTTGATGTCGTATAGGTTTTTACAACGCCTATAATTGTCATTACCGTTAACTCTACATCTACTTTTTTAAACTCTTTGTATTTAATTCCTTTTTGAATAACATCTGAAATCACTGAAAAATTTTGATGTAATCGAGTAGTTATTAATTCAGCCATTCCGGTTCGCTGGTTCATGGCCATTTCTCTGAAAATGATATTCTGAAAATCTCTGCGTTCAAAGAATTTATTGATAAATAAATCAACTATAGCAAAAAGTTTTTCCTGATATGCTTCATATTGTTCAATATGCTTTATAATTAAATCTGAAGAAATTAATTTACGATTTACAACTTCTTCATATAGTTTTTCCTTTGAGCCAAAATAATAAGACACCATCGCGATATTAATATCTGCGGATTTGGATATTTCCCGAATACTTATCGCTTCGAAACCTTGTTCAGCAAATAATTTTTCAGCGACATCTAAAATATCTTCCCGTTTGTCCTGTACTTTAGCTTCCTGCATAATTAATTAAACGTTTGTTTAAGTATTTAGTTGCAAATATAATTAAACGTTTGTTCAACTGTCAAGTTAAATCTTTGTAAACAAACCAAATTTGATTTAAAACAGGCATTTAGGTAGCATTTACATAAAATACCGTTTAAAATCAGTTTCTTATATTTGCAGTTCAATTAAAAAAATGGCACGAGAAACAGAAATAAAATTCAAAATACGACTGGACGATCAGAATATGCCGGAAAAAATCAACTGGACAGCCACCGACGGGCCACAAGGTGATGGCGATGAATGTAAGAGCATCATGATTGGCATGTGGGACGGCATTGAAAAAAACACCATGCGTTTTGATTTATGGAC
>DAOORG010000044.1:6058-13886 GCA_035389165.1 Chitinophagales bacterium | reverse complement strand
GTAGCCCGTACGGGAATCGAACCCGTGTTTGAAGAATGAAAATCTCCTGTCCTAACCCCTAGACGAACGGGCCGTTTTTGAAAGCGAGTGCAAATATACCAACTTTTTGCTTTCTTACAACACCTTAACAATAATTTCTTTTTTAAATTCAAAATCTCCGTTACTTTTACACAAATCATCAACAAAATGTCAAAACCAAGAATCGCCATCAACGGATTAGGTCGCATCGGCCGACTCGTATTTCAGCTTTTATTCGATAAAAACCATATCGATATCGTTGCCATCAACGATATTGCACCCAACGACGCGCTGGTTTATCTCTTAAAACACGATACAGCGCAAGGAAAATGGGATAAAATTATCACCGCCAAAGAAGATCATCTTTTTATAGATGGTCGAGAAATTCTAAGCACTTCCATTGCGCAATCTAAAGATTTGCCGTGGAAAGACTTAAATATTGACATCGTTATTGAATGCAGCGGAAAATACAGAGACCGAGAAAAATTACAGGAACATATTGCTGCAGGTGCCAAAAAGGTAGTTATTTCCTCACCGGCAGATAAAACAGTGAAGACAATTGTTGTTGGCATCAATGACCAAATCATCACCAATGAAGATACTATTATCTCTAATGCATCATGTACGACGAATTGCCTGGCTCCAATGGTAAGAGTAATGCTGGATAATTTTGGGATTAAAAATGCATTTATGAACACTATTCACGCATATACCAGCGACCAGAAACTGCACGACAGTATTCACGGCAGCGATTTCAGAAGAGCCAGAGCTGCTGCACAGAATATTGTGCCTACCACGTCCAATGCCAACAAAGCGTTAGAATGGATTATGCCGGAAATTAAAGGAAAGATAAAAGGCGGTGCCGTTCGAGTGCCGGTTATCGTCGGCTCTTCTACAGAATTGTACTGTAATATTGAAAAAAGTACGACGGTGGAAGAAATCAACGCCGTTTTTAAAGCTGCGGCAGAAGGAAACCTACAGAATATTCTGGCATATACAGAAGATCCTATTGTATCATCCGATATTATTCATTCTCCATATTCCTGTACATTTGATGCAGGATTGACACAACAAATTGGAGATTTGGTGAAAATTGTTGGTTGGTATGATAATGAATATGGCTATGCAAACCGATTGGCCGAACTTGTTGAAAAGGTAGCTTTTTTATAAAAAGCCGTTAACAACAAGTCTTTGCAATATTTGTAAATTTGCTTAATTACTCATTCATTTTCCATAACAACATATGCAAACCGTAGATTCCATTAATTTTAAAAATAAACGCGCTTTAATCAGAGTAGATTTTAATGTGCCGTTTGATAAAAATTTTAATATCACTGATGATACACGAATTAAATCTTCTTTACCTACCATTCGTAAGGTTTTAGAAGATGGCGGTAGTGTGGTGTTGATGTCACATCTTGGAAGACCATTGAAAAAACTAAAAGAAGACGGAACTATAGATGTGTCAAAATTTACCTTACATCATGTAGTTAAACATCTTTCTGATTTATTACATAGAAATATAAAGTTTGCGGACGATTGTGTCAGTGAAGAAAGCAGAAAAATGTCGGCAGCTTTAACGAATGGTGAAATATTGTTGCTGGAAAATACCCGTTTTCATAAAGAAGAAGAAAAAGGGGAAGATCTTTTTGCCGTAAAACTGGCTCAGCACGGCGATATCTATGTAAATGATGCCTTTGGTTCAGCACACCGTGCACATGCCAGCACAACAATCGTGGCAAAGCATTTCTCAAAAGAAAATAAAGCAATGGGCTTTTTGATGGCTGCAGAAGTGGCTAATGCTGAAAAAGTAATACATAAATCTGAGAAACCATTCACCGCTATTTTAGGTGGCGCAAAAGTATCTGACAAAATTCTGATTATAGAAAATTTGCTGGAGATTGCAGATAATATTATCATCGGTGGAGGAATGGCGTATACTTTTATAAAAGCATTGGGTTGCAATGTAGGTAACTCTTTGGTAGAAGAAGATATGCTGGAACTGGCACTGCATATCTTGAAAACAGCAAAAGAAAAAGGAGTGAATATTTTATTGCCGGAAGATTCTATTATTGCTGATAAATTTGACAATGCTGCAAATATTAAAGTGGCAGATAATGTAAATATTCCTGCAGGCTGGATGGGTTTGGATATCGGACACGATTCTATTATTGCCTTTGGTGAAGTGATTAAAAATTCTAAAACTATCTTATGGAACGGACCAATGGGTGTTTTTGAAATGGAGAAATTTCAGAATGGTACCAAAAGCATTGCCGTAGCCGTAGCACATGCCACACAAAAAGGAGCTTTCAGCTTAGTTGGTGGTGGTGATAGCGTAGCTGCCGTTAATAAATTTGGTTTGGCTGAAAAAGTCAGTTTTGTTTCCACAGGTGGAGGTGCTTTACTTGAATACTTTGAAGGTAAGACCTTGCCAGGTGTAGCAGCGTTATCGTAATTTTCTTATAACCATAAGTTGCACTTTGATTTATGTATAATTAAAATACATTATATCACTTTTACATTAAAAATCAATTAGTTATACTGTTTTTCTTTTTTCTTTTTGTATATTTGATGATAAATAATATACTTGAAAAAAGCCATACAATTTTCTTTATTTTTTTTAATTAGCACACTTTCTTTTGCGCAATCAGAATATACTATCTGGCGAAAAGAAGCAATTCAATATATTGAGAAAAATGATGCAAAAAATGCAATTGTATCTCTAAGTAAAATAATTACATCTTTCAGAAAATCACCAAACGCAGTTTTAGAAGAATATTTACTGCGTGCTAAATTATATACAGCAACCAGTCAGTATGAAAATGCAGTGACAGATCTCAATGTATATCTCTCATACGATTCATCTTGCGCAGAAGCGTATTTATCTAAATTGATTTTAATAGATAATCAACAGCAAAAAATTGCACTCTTAAACTCAGCACTACAACGATTGCCAAATGAAACAGAATTATTAATTCAGAAATGTATAGTAAAGATTGGCATTGTTTCCAGTTATTGGGAAATGCAACAAAATAACGGCACTGCTTTTAATAAACGACAGGCTGCAATAGATATACCTATTGCTAAACAGGGTTGTTCTGAATTACAGCAATTAGCAAATCAATCAACTGGCATAAAAGAATTGTACAAAAAAATTTGTAAGATTCCCGAAATAAATGAATTCTGATATGAGAAAAGTCTACATAGTAATTTTATTTTTTTTCGCAGCAAACAAGGTATTTGCACAAGGAAACGATGTTTGTGCATCAGGAACATTATTAGTGCCAACGGCAGGAAATCCAATTGCCAATAATTTTGTTTTTTCTACCTCACTTACTGCATCAACAGGCTTACCGGATCCAACGGGTTTTTATTACACAGTTACTTCTGATAATGAGATTTTTCCGGATGCAACTATTTGTAAAGATATCTGGTATCGGGTGCAAGTACCTGCTTCCGGTGGTGTAGCTATCGATTTATTTCACACCAGTGTATTTGGAACGGATGATTTAGCAATGGCTGTTTATGATGGCTGTTCCGGAAATTTAATTGCTGCTGCCGATGATTATTATACGACATCAACCTATTTCGAACCGTCTGTTGCGGTTTCTTGCAGAACACCAGGTTCTATTTTATACGTTCGTATTTGGCAATATGGTTGCAGCGATTTTGATTTGCCATCAAATTTTCAAATTGTTGCTACGGATCAGGCTGATTTAAATTCCGGTGATGCGCCTGGCAATGCAACTGTTTTACCAAATACTGTTGGCACAACAACAACAAACTTAGATATTGATAACACACTTTATCCGTTGATGTCGCCTGTTATTTCCACTTCACTTTGCAGCAATGCAGGTTATGCCATTGCCGGTGGTTGCGAAGACAGATGGTTTAAGATTACATTAACGCCTTCAAAAATATTGGATGTGTCTGTAGAAAATGCGCTGGCTAAAATAACGATGCAGGTGTTTAGCGGCACAGCTTGCAGTTTAACGGAAGTTGCATGCGGCGACGGTTCTAATCCAAAACTTGTGGACATTGCCGTGGCAACGACAACAGACTTTTTTATTCGTGTTTTCGATAAGGATTGTGATGAGTACGATAACTTTGATTTGATTACAACCATCAGAAATAAAAATAATAATGATTTGCCTTGTTCCGCCAGCGTACTAACCTTAGGTGCTGCCGCTTTTGCAGATACACTCATCAATAATACACCAAGCAATATCACTCCAATAGCAACATGTGCCGGCAATGGTTCATATTGCAGAGATGTGTGGTATCGT
Organism: Chitinophagales bacterium; assembly: GCA_035389165.1. Lineage (GTDB taxonomy): Bacteria > Bacteroidota > Bacteroidia > Chitinophagales > JADIYW01 > JADJSS01. The sequence continues at coordinate 9,582 of DAOORG010000044.1, read as the reverse complement.
GTAACCGCAACCAGCACTGGCAATATGAAAATAATTACCAATGTAACCGGCAATTTAGGTGTGCTTCCAAACAGTATTTATTTATCAGCCTATAATGCCACGACTTGCAATGGTCCGTTTACGTTGGTTGCCTGTAAATCTCCGGTTACAAATGATTCAATTCAATATTTTCAGAATACAGGCGATATCTCTTATATCAGAATTCAGGATTATAACTGCGATACAAACGCACACCAGATTTTTACTATTCGCGCATTGCAAACTATTGCGCCACCAAATGATGAAATGTGTAACGCCAGAGCTTTAAATCCAACAGATACAATTACCGGATTTGTAACTAACGGAACACAATCAACTCAATCACCCAATCCAACCTGTAATTTTACAACTGTAAATATTTGTGAAGATGTTTGGTATGCTTTCACGTTTCCGGAAGACGGTACATTTAACTTAAAAACAGTGTGTTTAAATGATTGTGCACCAGCCAGTACAACCAACATTGCAGTTTTCACAGATGGAAATGCCTTACCTTGTGATGGAAGTGCATTAACACAGTTAAGTTGTAATTCATCTGCTGGTGCTATAACGTCTATTCCTTGTTTAGAAGGATTTGCCGGAAATGTTTTTTATTTCAGAATATATGATTACGACTGCAATAATGCGAACAGAGCTTTTACATTATATACCGATTTTATTCCGGCAGGAAATTCAGTACCATGCTATGCAAGAAGTTTAGATTTTGGTTTAGTAGTGGATACTGCCGAAACCTGTGGTGTGATATCAAGTCCTGCTGGCGTTCCAAATCCAAGTGCTTGTGGATTTATTGATAATGCATCTTGTGAATCAGTTTGGTTTAAAGCAACTGTTCCTACCAGTGGAAATTTAACCGTGACCATAAATCCGGATTATATTGCAGCATCTACCAATGATATTGCCATTCAGGCTTACATTGATGCTGATAACAATCCATGCAATGGAGGTTTGGTTTTGCAAGGAACCTGCAGTACCGGAAATGCTCCATACACAAAAGCATATACAGGATTAACATCGGGTAGTCAGCTTTATTTTCGACTTTGGGATTTTAACTGCAATGGACTGAAAGATTTTTCCATTCAGGTTACTTCCAATAATGACGTGTTGCTGACAAATGCAGTGAATGGAACTACTATTAGCGTTGCTTGTGGCGAAGACATAAATTTTTATGATGAAGGTGGTTCTGCTGCTAATTATCCTGGTCATCCGGCTCGTTCCGTTTCTTTTGAAGCACCCATCGGCTATCGACTTAGAATAGAAGAACAATCCATAGATATTTCTCCTGCCAAAACGACCATCGGATGCGTAAATTCAAATACCGGCGGCAATGATGTTTTAACGGTATACGATGGGAATTTATCCGGAAATAAAATTGCAGAAATTACCGGAAACTTAGCAACTACAGGCAGGTTTGGTTCTTTTGTCGCTAATTCAGGAATGGTTACTTTCTATTTTGATGCGGATAATTCCAGTACCAAAGCTGCCGGATTTCATTTTGTGGTAAAATGCGAACCAGCAACATTTATCGAAAAGCAAACCGTAGCGTTAAGTTCTACTATAACCTATACAGATGCAGGTGGTTTGTTGGGAAATTATCCAAATAATAGTTTCGAAATAAAATCATTTTGTCCAACACCAGCAGTGCTGGCTGCCGGTGAAAAAATTCAAGCAATTTTAAATGGCTTCCAAATGGAATCTGTTGCTGATAAACTTTATATTTTTGACGGTGACTCCACAAATGCACCATTAATTGGTTCTTTTTCAGGTGCGCAAACTTTATCTAATATTAATAAATTAGGGACGATTAGAGCATCTGTAACAAATGCTACTGGTTGTTTAACATTTATGTTTGTATCTGACGCAACAGTTAATGCAGCAGGTTTTAATGCAACCATCACAACCGGTGAAGTGATTGGACCCAATGGCGGTGAAAATTGTGCTGCAGCGCTGGATATTTCTGCCGGTGGAAAATTTCAGGCAAATACGTTCTTGTCTACCGGTGATCCACGAAACACTGATCCCAATTTATGTATACCAACTTGTTTAGCTGGAGTAGGAACACAACCTATAACACAATTAGAGGGCACCATTTGGTATAAATTTACGACACCAGATATTGCCTGCACCGGCACAAATTTATTTACGTTAGATTTTACAAATGTTTCAACACTTATAAAAGGCGACGCGAACGCCAGTTATCCAAATGGAACATCCGGAGCACAAATAGTTTTGTACCAAACTAATAGTTGTATAGCTAATCCGGCAAACTGGAATGCAACTAAAGTTATTTGTTACGATATACTTCAAAATGGTGGTGATATAAATGTTTCCGGCTTAACACCAAATACTACTTACTATTTAATGCTGGATAATTTTGGCGGCAGACCAACCAACTTAGACATTGTTGCAAAAATAAATGTAGTTGATAATAATGGTGATAATATTTGTGATTTATTACCGGTAGAATTAATTTCTTTTTCTGCCAAAAGAGTTGAAAAAGGTGTTGTCCTAAATTGGGAAACAGCCACTGAACTAAACAATGATTATTTTACGATACAGCGATCTTTAGACGCCATTACATTTACAGATCTTACGCCAAATGTAAAAGGTGCAGGAACAACGGTTGTTCCGCAATCTTATAACTTTATTGATGAAGAGGTGTTTGATATACTTCAAGAAGATTTGCTGTATTACCGCTTAAAACAAACCGATTTTGATGGTTCATTTAGCTATAGTTCTATTCATGCTGTTCAATATAAAAATGAGCATGCTGAGATTACTATCTATCCAAATCCAACGTCTGGCTGGTTGCAGATTTTAAATTTTACAACCTATCCATCTGATGCTATTCTTGAAATTATTGACTTAAACGGAAATAATTTAATTTCCAAAAATGTTTCTTTTGAAAAAGGAACGAACTTGCTAGATATTGATATTTCTATGCTTAGCAACGGTGCATATTTTATCAGGATTACAGATTCGAAAACACAAACCATAAAGTCGATAATAAAATCCTGATTAAAACAGAATAAAATAGCGCGAGGCGGTCCATTGGACCGCCTCGCTTTCATTAAAAGAAGTTTTTATTTCTTTACTTCTTTCTTTGTTTCCGTTTTCACTTCAACAACGGCCACTGCACTGTCTTTCGTTTGTGCTGTACTGTCGTCGTTAGTCGTTAAGGTAGAGTCATCTGTAAGTACAGGTACTTCTACAATGTCTGGTTGTTCTGGTTTCGACTTGAACCAGTCGCAAGAGGTAGCTAACAAGCCTACCGTCATGCAAGCGAAAAATACTTTTTTCATTTGAAATTGGTTTGGTTACCACTATATACGCTACAAACTAAAATTTAGTTCGTTGACTTTTAATTATTAAGAAATTTTAAGAAATGAAGAAAAGATCAGCAGGTAAATGCTAAAGAAAGGTTATAGTGAAAACATAAACAGATTGCAATCTTTGGGGCTTTACATAAATTATCACTCAGAAAAATAACT
>DAOORG010000044.1:0-5958 GCA_035389165.1 Chitinophagales bacterium | reverse complement strand
ACAGATTTCTCTACACTAAACGCAGCCATCGTAATGCCTCTTATTGCGCCACCGGTGCCTAGCAATCCTGCAAAAAAACCGGATAAGCTGCCGCCAATAAAACTGTTTTTTTTGTTAGCATCAAATTTCAATTCTTTTTTAATGATAAAAAGAATACTCAATCCGATTAAAAAAAGTGCCAACACCAGTTGTAGATATTTTACATTGATATACTTACTGGCAAATGCACCAATGATCACAAAAAGAACCGCCGGAATGCCAATCTGGAATAAGATTTTTCTATCTAATCCTTTTTTAAATAAAGCAATTTTAGAAATATTGCTAAACACATGAAACACCGACGTAATACCAAGCACCGTCTGGAAATCTAAAAAATAATTGGCAACCGGAACAAAATAAGTAGAAGATCCAAAACCGCCAATGGTTCCCAAAATTTCAGCAATGAAAGATAAAACCAAAAAGAGAACGGTGGCGGCTACTGACATGGGTTTATTTTACAGGATACTCTACAATATTTTTTTCTGTTTCCCAGAGCTTGATATACAATTCATATTTATTATCCAGTTTCGCACGAATTAAATCGTAGATAACAACGATAATATTTTCTGCAGTAGGGTTGAGGCTGGCAAATTCTTTAGTGTCTAAGTTGAGGTTTCTGTGGTCAAACCGTTCTTCAATTTCTTCTTTAATGATGTCTTTCACGATTTTTAAATCAATCACATAACCGGTTTCCAAATCTATTTCGCCAATCACTTTCACTTCCAACGCATAATTATGTCCGTGAAAATGCTCGTTGGCACACAAACCAAACACTTCTTTGTTTTTCTCAGGTGTCCATTGGTCATTCCACAGTTTATGTGCTGCATTGAAGGTGGCTCTGCGAATAACGGCTACTTTTTTGCTCATGGTATAAAGTTAAGGTTAAAAAGTTAATTGTTAAGATGTTATACGATATAAGGAAATTTCTGTCTAATTGTTTAATAAGGCTTTCTATTCAAACTATTTCTTATCACTTACGACTCTATACTCACGACTCACAACTACCAAAATGCATGTTTATAAATTTCCAACCGCTCACGACTTGCGACTCACAACTAAACACTATTTTCGCACATGCTTTTCAAAGATGTCATCGGTCAGGAGGAAATAAAAGATCATTTACTAGAAATCGGGAAAGCCGGAAATATTCCACATTCGCAGTTGTTTTTGTCGCAACCTGGCGCCGGTGGACTCGCTTTGGCATTGGCATTTACCCAATATATTGTTTGTGAAAATAAAACAGACCTGGATAGCTGTGGTGTTTGCGGTGCTTGCGTGAAAGCGCAGAAATTAATACATCCTGATATTCATTACACCTATCCGATTATTCCGAAAAAGCCGTCTCCGTCACAGAGTTTAAGTACGGATTACATTCAGGAATGGCGCAGAGAGGTGATTAAAAACCCATATCTCAATGAGTTGGAATGGCTGCAAAGTATAGGTGCGGAAAATAAACAAGGAAATATTTCCGCAGATGAAGCGCGCAATATTTTGAAAGGCCTGAGTTTGACCGCATTTGAAGCTGGCTATAAAATCCAGATTATCTGGATGGCAGAAGCGCTTTCAAAAGAAGGTAATATTTTGCTGAAATTGCTGGAAGAACCACCGGAAAATACGGTACTTATTTTAATAGCAGAAAATCAGGAAGAGATTTTGCCAACCATCTTGTCGCGATGCCAGTTGGTAAAAATTAATAAGATTGATGACGCAGCAGTGGCTCAGGCATTATTACGAAAAGGCGTTCCGCAGGCAAACACGCAACATATTGCCTATTTAGCGGATGGTAATTTTAATGATGCCATGCAGTTAATAGATGCTACTATTTCTGTAGAAACGATGCGCCTGACGGAATTATTGCGCTACTCAATAAGACTGGAAGAAGGTGCTAATTCCGGTGCTTTGGTAAAATGGGCAGAAGAAATGGGTAAAATTGGCAGAGAAAACCTGAAATCTTTTCTAGAATATATGCTGCATATTTTGCGCGAAACATTACAAATGAAATTTGTGCCTGGTTCTGTTGTCCGATTAACGGATGACGAACAGAAAATGGCGATGGCACTTCAAAAATATATCAACCTTAATAAGCTGGCTTTGTTGCTGGAACTCATTAATAAAAAGCATTACGAGATAGAGCGCAACGTGAGCCCGAAGATGGTGCTAATGGATATGTCATTGCGCATGCACAAGATTATACGTGCTAAAGATTAAAGGTAATTTGCTTTACTGAGGTCGGAAACAGGTTATCTTGTGTTGAAAAAAAAGTCAAAGGATTGAACAATAGGTATTTAGCGATTTGTTATTTTTCTGGTGTTCTTACAAGGATTAACATTTGCGAACAACTTCGATTCAAAAATCTCAATTTTTAGTGTATTTTTACAACTCAACTTATCTAAAGTTCTTAAACTGTAGATAGGTTACTGAAAATAATTGTTCATATTCAGTTAGTAATCAACAGCAAATTGCCTGCTGCTTACCAACTACTCAATACTAAGATAAAATGAGTTGTAATAGTTGCGGTACCACCAGTACGCCTGGCGGTTGTAAAAATAACGGACATTGTGCCACGGGTGGCTGTTCAAAATTAGAAGTACACGATTGGCTCAGCGATATTACTGCTGATCCGTATGCCAAATACAATATTCACGAAGTAAGTTTTAAAAACGGTTCGCGCAAAGGGTTTTATCGCAATGATAAACGCTTCGATGTGTTTACCGGCGATTATGTTATCGTGGAAGCAGTGCAAGGCTATGACTTAGGTCAGGTGACCTTGAGCGGCGAGTTGGTGCGCCTGCAAATGAAGCGCAAACGCGTGAAGGAAAATTCGGAAGATATCAGAAGTATTTTGCGTATTGCGAAAGATAATGAGCTGAACCTGATGGAACAGGCGCGTGCCAAAGAAAAACAAACCATGCTGAAAGCGCGCGTGCTGGCACGCAACCTTGGCCTGGATATGAAATTGGGTGATGTTCAATATCAGGCAGACGGAAAGAAAGCTACTTTTTATTACACGGCAGATGGTCGTGTGGATTTCCGCGAGTTGATCAAAGTATTGGCTTCAGAATTTAAAGTAAAAATTGAAATGCGCCAGATTGGTGCTCGTCAGGAAGCCGGAATTGTTGGCGGCATCGGCTCTTGTGGCCGTGAGCTGTGTTGCTCTACCTGGTTAACGAGTTTCAAATCGGTGAATACCACAGCGGCGCGTTACCAAAACTTATCTATCAACCAAACAAAATTAAGCGGACAATGCGGTCGTTTAAAATGTTGTTTAAATTATGAACTGGATACGTATTTAGATGCGCTTCGATTTGTTCCGGAAAGAGCAGAAACCTTGCAGCTGGAAACCGGTGATGCACGTTTGATGAAAACAGATATTCTGAAAGGGTTGATGTTTTATACGGTAAAAGGTTCCGGCACGTTCTATCCCATCTCATTGGAAAATGTGAAAATGGTGTTGGAAATGAATGCCAATGGTAAAAAACCTGCAGACATAACTGATTTGGCAGAAGCGGAAGAAAAAACAGCAGAAGAAAGTATCGAGTTTGCAGATGTGGTTGGCCAGATAACACTGGCAAGTTTGGATAGAAAAGACAAGAAGAATTTTCATAAAAACAAACAACAGGGATCGCCGCGCAATCAATCAAATCAACAGAATCGTCCACAGCAGAATAATCAGAAGCAACAAGGTGCGCAACAAAAACCTGCTAATCAACAGCAACAAAATCGTCCGCAGAATAATCAGAACAGGCCAAATAAAAACAGACCACCGCGACCTAACAATCAGGGCAAACCGAATAACAATCCCAATAAAGATAATCCACCAAAAGAATAATAATTTTTTCGAATTTGAGACAGAGATAGTTGAATAACTATCTCTGTTTTTAATTTAACAAAAAGGAGATTGTCTTTTGTATCATGATAGTAGATGCATTTGGTAAGCTGTCTTCGTTCCATGGATGCTTGCCACCAAACGTATGGTCTGCATTTTCTATCAAAAATAATTCGCTGTTGGTGTTCCATTGGTGAAGTTGTTCTGCAAAAGAAGAAGGCACAGATGTATCATTAGTGCCGTGTATGATTAACCACGGAACATCAATGTTTGCTGCTGCTTTTGGAATATCTAAACGTGTCTTGTTGGCAATGTAATTTTCGTACAGCTGATAATTTAACGGCATGTTTTGCAGCGTTCTGGAATTGTAAGTATAAATTGCGCCGTCCGTTTTCCATTTTTCTATATCTTGATGATTAAAGAAATCAGCAGCATCTTTTACACTTGCCCAGGTACAAAGTTTTTTGATGCGTTTATCTTCAAAAGTTTTTAAAATAGCCATGCCACCACCACGGCTGTGCCCGATTAAGTAAAGCTCGTTTTTATTTCCGCCATAATCAGCAGCAATAGATGCTACATAATCTATTACTAATCCTAAATCATCTAATTCAATGGAAAAATTATTTTCGCCAAATGCTTCCAAGTCGGCAAAGTCTGTTGGTTGTTCTATAGTTGTGCCGTTGTAAGAAAAATTAAATTTCAAAAAAACAACATCGTGCTTCATGAATTCTTCTGCTATCTGATTAAAATGGCCCCAATCTTTGAATCCTTTAAATCCGTGACAAAATAGAACAATCGGTTTTTGTATTGAAGATTCAGAATAAGATATATCAATAGAAATAGGCTTTCCTTTAGAACCGTTTATCACTTGTGTTGTTTTTTGCATGTATTAAAGTTTGTATATTGTGCTACGAATTAAACATTTACCTTTACCAAAAATAAACAATCGTTGAGTAACAAAGTAGATATTTTAAAAGCACCGATTGAAAAAGAGCTGGAGCTGTTTGAAGTGAAGTTTCGGGAAGTGATGCGAAGTCATGTAGCACTGCTCGATAAAGTCAATTATTATATCTATCAGCGAAAAGGGAAACAGGTTCGTCCTATGTTTATTTTCCTGGCGGCAAAAATGTGCGGAGAAGTTAATGATTCAACCTATATCGGTGCTTCTTTGGTAGAACTTTTGCATACAGCCACACTGGTGCATGATGACGTAGTAGATGATTCTTATGAGCGAAGAGGCTTTTTTTCTGTGAATGCATTATGGAAAAACAAAATTGCTGTATTGGTAGGTGATTATTTTTTATCGAAAGGATTGTTGCTGGCTTTAGATACAAAAAATTACCACCTGTTGCACATTACATCCAATGCCGTTAAGCGCATGAGTGAAGGCGAGTTGCTGCAGATGGAGAAAGCCAGAAAGCTGGATATTGATGAAAGCATTTATTTTGAGATTATAAAAAACAAAACGGCTTCGTTGATTGCGGCTGCTTGTGAAGTTGGCGCTGCGTCTGCAACAGATAATGCTGAACTGATAGAAAAGATGCGGTTGATAGGTGAGAACATTGGTATTGCGTTTCAAATAAAAGATGATTTATTTGATTATGGTGAAGCGGATATCGGCAAACCGCGTGGCATAGATATCAAGGAGCGGAAAATGACATTGCCGCTTATTTATACGTTGAATAATTCAAATGCAGCCGAGAAAAAGTGGATTATTAATACTGTTAAAAACCATAATGAAGACAGGCCTAAAGTGGATGAACTGATAAAGTTTATTAAAGCAAAAGGCGGCATTAAATATACTGAAGAAATGATGTACGAATATAAACACCGTGCTTTTGACATTATTAAAACCATTGAAGATTCACCTGCAAAAACAGGCTTACTGGATTTGGTAAATTATATTACGGAAAGGAACTATTAGAATTTTAACAACAAAAAATATTTTTTAAACACATAGTCACATAGCTTTTATAAAGAATAAGAAAAATATAGAAAAACAGAGTTAATCATCAAAGATGAATACTATTGTGTAACTATTGCAAACAGTACTCTTACTACTAACCGAAAATGTCTATATAAAATAACCTATG
>DAOORG010000043.1:0-14036 GCA_035389165.1 Chitinophagales bacterium | reverse complement strand
GGTTTAAATCGACTATTTTTCTTTCAAGATTGCCATAATGTCTTTTTGCATTTTTTGTGCAATAGCATTGGCAGTCTGTTCGGTAGAGCTTTCCGAATAAATTCTGATGATAGGCTCAGTATTGGAACCTCTGATATGCACCCAATCCTGATCGATGTCGATTCTTAAGCCGTCGATGGTATTTTGTGGATATTGTTTGTATTTTTCTTTAATCTTCTGAATGATATCCGAAATAACCATACCTTCTTCCAGTTGAATTTTATTCTTTGAAATAACATAGTTTGGATACTGTGCTCTTAGAGAATTCATTCCTTTGTTGGAGGTGGCCAAATGCGACAGAAACAAGGCAATGCCGACCAGTGCATCTCTGCCGTAATGTAATTCCGGTAAAATAATTCCGCCGTTTCCTTCGCCGCCAATAACAGCATTGGTTTCTTTCATTTTCTCTACAACATTCACCTCACCCACTGCGGAAGCTGCGTAATTGACGCCATGTTTCTCGCTGATGTCTCTCAGTGCTTTTGTAGAAGATAAATTAGAAACCGTATTTCCTTTTTTGTGTGCTAAAACATAATCTGCTACTGCAACTAACGTGAATTCTTCGCCGAAAGCAGCTCCTTGTTCATCAATAAAAGCTAATCTGTCGACATCAGGATCTACAGCAATTCCAATATCTGCTTTTTGTTGTTTTACTTCAGAAGATAACGCGGATAAATTTTCCGGCAATGGTTCCGGATTGTGCGCAAATTTTCCGGTTGGCTCGCAATATAATTCATGAATAATTTCAACACCTAAAGCGCTCAATAATTTGGGAACAGCAATTCCACCGACACTATTCACAGCATCGACCACTACTTTAAACTTTTTAGCTTTAATTGCTTCAATATTTACATATGGAATATTCAAAATCTGTTCGATGTGATAATCGAGGTAATCTTTATGCGTTACTTGTCCGAGTTTATCCACTTCCACAAAATCAAACTTTCCTGAATGTGCTCTTTTTAACACATCCTGTCCGACTTTTTCCGAAATAAATTCGCCTTTATTGTTCAGCAATTTTAATGCATTCCATTGTTTTGGATTGTGAGATGCTGTAATGATAATTCCACCGTCTGCATTTTCTGCGGTAACGGCCATTTCTACTGTTGGTGTGGTTGCCAGACCCAAATCAATCACATCTAAGCCCATACCTATTAAGTTTCCGACAACGATATGGTGTACCATTTCTCCGGAAATGCGGGCATCTCTTCCTACCACAATTTTCTTTGCGTCTTTTAGCTTCAGTATAGTACCGAATGCTAAGGTAAATTTTGCAATGTCAATCGGTGTTAAAGCATCACCTGATTTTCCACCGATCGTTCCACGAATGCCTGATATTGATTTTATTAATGACAAGGTATAAAAATTTAGAGAGGCAAATGTATGCAATAATGCCTCAGGAACTCAAATTAAAGATAATAACACTTGTTAAAATAACATTTAGGTAAGAAAAAAGTACAAAAAGATTAATCTATTGTATCACTTTTTTGCCATACTAAATTTCCGGATGCAGCAGTAATTTTAGTGCTTACTACTTCATAAATTCCAAATAATACCACTACAAAAAACAAATCGCCCAACCAGCTGAATTTGTTGAATGGAATAGCCATTACGTAGCATTGAATTAAGCCTGAGGTAGTTAAGCTATACATGTTACTAAATAACCAGACACCAAAGTTAGATATAAGGAAAAATAGTAAGGAAGAAACTAAAGAGAGACCAACTGTTTTTCCAATATTTAATTTAGAATTGTTCAATAATTTTCCTAAAAAAATGATGGCTACAACTGAACCATAAGTGAACAGAATGGTATTATGAAATAATTCGTGATTATTGAGGTACGCTAATATTGCATCACTGATAAACATGGTGACTATTGGAATCAGGATGGCTGCTTTATTGTCTTTAAACTTAGCGCCTGCGAATAATGCAACTGCAATAACCGGCGTAAGGTTAAAAAAGTTAAATTGATTAGATAAAATTCTGAAGATAACCGCAGCTAAAACTAAACCTGTGGCTAATAAAAAATTATTGTTTGTACTTGTAGCTTTCATAAAACAAAGATAATTAGTAAAACTGATAAATGATAGCAAAAAAATCACTTATTTCTCCGGAAATGCACCTAAATGTGTGTTAAAATTTCCAGCCTTTCTATCCTCAAAAAACTTACGCAAAGCAAAAGCCGAGGAAGTAAATGCCATTTCTTTCCATGGAATTTCTTCTTCACGAAATAAACCCGACTCAATACTTTCTTCGCCATTTCTAACTATTCCGTCTTTTAATTTTGCGAGAAAATGAATATACACCTGATTTGCCTGTGGTAAATTATAAACGGTAAATACTTTTTCTATTTCAATTTCTGCGCCTGCTTCTTCCCAGGTTTCACGGATAGCGCCATCTTCTGCTTTTTCAAAATCTTCGAGATATCCTGCCGGTAAATTCCAATAACCTTTTCGTGGTTCTATGGCGCGACGGCACAACAACACTTTATCTTCCCAAACACACAATGCACCCGTTACAATTTTCGGGTTGGTGTAATGTATGGTATCACAATGCTCACAAACAATTCTGTCTTTGCCTTCTGTGAATTTAAGAACCACAGTTGCGCCGCAATTACTGCAATATTTTTGAACAGGAATCATTTATTGAACGTATTATTATCTAACAAAAACAAAAGATTTCACAGCATTCGGATCATCTGCCTGGCGTTGTTCCAATTGAGTAGTTTGCCAGTTAATATTACCTTTTACAGATTGTACTTCCACTTTTGCATTGGCATCATTTATTTGTAACAAATTAACTCCAACCGATATACTAGCTTTTCCATCGTTACCATAAGCAAGCGGATGCATATTTGTTTTCCAGTTTTTAAAAAACAAATCCGCATCATAAACACATAAACCTGTAGAAGTGTTGTACGTAAAATCTGTAATGGCAACATCTAGCGATAATAAATGCGGTGTTTCCATTCTTTTTCTCACTAAGCCACCTTTTCCTTTTGGTAAATTAATCTCAATTTTATTTAACAACGGAATGCCAACTGAATAACCTGAAATTCCTTGTATTTTAAGATCTTTAAATTCTTTGTCTCTTCTGAATATTTCATTCGGATCAATATCCGGTCTTGTTTTAAATGGTTTTCTCCAGGAATAATTTTGCGATAATTCCTTTTTCGTATTGTGTACACCATCATTGTAAGCAATCACCTGATAAGCAACATTTAGCTGATAGTCGAACCATTCATTATCACCTGGTGAAAAGTTCAGACATTCCGGAGAATCGCAATCTGCACCCAATTTTACAGTTAAATCAAATTCAAACTCCTCTCCGTTTATTCGTAGTTTATCAACTTCAATAAAAAAATCAGATAACTTATCGGCACTACCGGTTCCCATAATTTTGCCATTATCAGAACTGCTGCAATACATATCAAAACCATTGAGTACAATGATTCCTTTGTTATAATTTTTTAAAGCTGCCGGCCATTTTCCTTTAACTGTAATTATTTTTGTGGTGGTGGTTGCTTCTCTTCCTCTTATGGCTGTATTTACCGATGATGAAAAGAATTTAGCTTTATCTGTTTTCAGATACGTAAAATAGGATAAATAACTTAAGACATCTGCACCGCTGCCGGTTGCTCCTGAATGACTAAATACAGCTCTGATACCATTATCGTTTTCGGTAACACTTTGTATCCAATCGCCTATTCTGTTGATTCGGTGATTGTAAGTCCAATCGTGATAAAAACCTTGCCAGAAAACAGTTGCATTGCTAACGGAAAATGAATCCGTTGGATAACTGGTATTATTAACCAAAGGAATATCCGTTTTTCCTTTCCGTGTGTAAATTATACTGATGTTGCACCACAAAATGTAGAGCATGGACAAGAAAAGTAATATCAACAGAATGTATCTTTTTTTCACATCAGCTATTTAAAACAAAAATATGAAATATTATTTAACTCTGTTCTATTTCTTCACCGGCAGATGTATTCTTAAGTATTAATTTAAGTTCATTTAAACATGCTGCACATAAACAATCGTCATAATTATTGGACAGATACTCTTTCTCTCTTTCGCTTAGAATTACAGTATTACATTGACACAATAAAATATTGCCCGCTTTGCACTCAAAGGTTGAATGACATCTCGGGCAATATTTTAATTCATGCATATTAGATTCGTTTACTTATTAAATATAGCATTATTAGGTCCAATTCCAACCTGAATAGAATCAATCAATGTGCCGTTAGCAGTATATCTGAAAACGTATCCGCTGGATGTAAAATTAGGAGCTTGCAAACCCCAAATCTGATTATTATAAGGTGATGCAGCTAATCCATAAAAATCTCTTCCTGAAATTATTGGAGTAGCAGGCAAACTTCCGGCTGTTATATCTAACGAGTAGATTCTGTTACTGACACTATAATAAATTGTTCTTCCATTATCACCTATGGCTAAATTTACTACATAGCTGGCGCTGCCTGCATCAATCAACGTAAATCTTTTGTCAACGGTATTGGTTGCTGTATTAATTCTGACCAATTGTGCCGGTGATAATTTATTAATGGTTGGCCAATTGGAATAATCTGACTGACCTGCACATAACACCCAAATATTATTTTGCGCATCTTTCACGAGTTTAGTTGGAATATCGCCGACATTGATAGTGGATGTGACTAAATCGGTAGAAGCATTTATAATAGAAACCGTGCTGTCCACATCAAAGCCACCACTGTTGCAAACATACACATTGTTGCCGTTCATTGCCATTTGCTCAGGACCTTTACCTACGTTTATACTTTTAATGATGGTATTAGTATTTAAATCTATTACTTCCACTTCGCCGGCATAGTTACCATTCGTGACATATGCTTTTGTTTCAGTAATACCAAGTGCATAACGCACATAGCTGGTGTTTTGTGTTGCTGTGGTGTCAACTATGGTTGCAATACGTTTAAACGTTCGAGCATCGACTATTTCAATTTTAAAAGAATTGTTTACGCAAATAATTCCTTTATTACCAACTTTTGTATATGACTGTAAAACATCACCCAAACTACTACCGGCATTTGCATTTTCATAAATATAATTGGAAACGACACCATTTCTGTCAATGTAAGAAACGGAACCATTGCTGCTACCATAATTACCTTCGTTAACTACTATAGCAGCACCTGTTTCTGCATAGGTGCCTAACGTATTGTCTGATTCTTCTTTTTTGCAGGAAAGCACACTCAGGCAAACCAGCATAACTACGGTGAATTTCATTGTCAACTTTTTCATTTTAATTTTGATTTACAGTTAATTAGTAATGTTATATTATAGTTGCGAAGCGGTTGTGCATAGCTGCGCAAACTTTCATATTTTGTATTAAACAGGTTATTAATTTTGAATCCAAACTCTGCATTTGCTTTTTTGAAATTTCCTTTAAATGCGATAAATAAATCAACCAGACTGTAAGGCTTCAACTGAAATACCTTTATGTTTTCATCATCCGTAAACCGTTGACCAACATACAAGTAATTTAATCCTATATTGAAATATTTATCTTCAAAAATAAAGTATGATTTTATGGTGTGCTGTGGTTTATATCGGATAAAATTGCCGTTTAGACTTCTGTTCGTTTCATCGTTTACAATGGTAGAATGATTATAGTTATAGTTTATTGAAAATTTAAATGCATTCGTTTTATTCCATAGTATTGTATTTTCAATTTTTGATTCTAATCCGTAATGCCTGGTTTTCTTGATATTTTGTGGTGAGTATAAACCGGAAACAATTGGCGACCAAACAATATTGTTATTGATGATGGAATAATAAACTGCATTACTAATAATCAACTGGTACCGAGCTGATTTTTTAATTGGCTTTAGTATCAGATTGTATTCGACAGTAAATCCGTTTTCAGGTTTTAAATTTTTATTTCCACCAGGTTGCCAGTATAAATCATTAAAATCAGCTAGTCTGAATTTATCTGCATAACTTATCGAAGTAGAAACAAATCCTTTTTTATCATTAAAAGAAATATTCAGTCCGAATTGCGGTCGGATATAGCCTGCTTTGAGAATTTCCTGTCTTACAGAAGCATTAAAAACAATATTTTTAAGTGTGTATTTTGCGCCTGCAAATGCAGCACCACGATGTCGAATAATTTTATTTTTATATTCTTCCACTTTTGCTATTTCGACATTATAATCCATACCGGCATCCAATACTATCTGATGTTTGAAGAAATGTCTATAGTTGGCACTATTTTGTGATTGGTGCGTATAATAAGGTGCATAAATTTTATTTATACTATCATGGTACAGCATATAATCATAAACATATCCGCTTCGAATATAAAATTGTGATTGCGTAAATATTTTTTGATATTTCACAAAACTTTTACTGGAAAAATCATCCTGAAACTTATTGCTTTTTCCGTAAGAACCCATATTTGCCGGTATATTGTGGTTTTTCTGTAAGGTGAAATTTCCGATATCCAGTAATTGATTTTTTTTGAATTTTACATTCAACTGATTTACTGTTGCCCATTGTTTGGTTTCATTATTTTCATTTAAAACCAACGGATGATCAAATTTATATTTATCATAAAATGGGAAATTATTTTTCATTGTTTGATAAAATGAAGAGGAAGAAAACTGGATTTTTTCGTTTCCAACATTAACAGACAAATTGGTTCTGAAATTTTTAAAAGATGAAAAATCCTGACGAATACCGACTTCAATTTTCTTGTTAAAAACCGGCGTATTATTTAATAAAACTGCACCACCAAAATT
Source organism: Chitinophagales bacterium (assembly GCA_035389165.1). Taxonomy (GTDB): domain Bacteria; phylum Bacteroidota; class Bacteroidia; order Chitinophagales; family JADIYW01; genus JADJSS01. Next base: position 7,213 of record DAOORG010000043.1, on the reverse strand, counting down.
TCCGCTTCCTAAAACTGCGCTCGATGCATCTGTAACAATCTGGATGGAAGTAGCTGCATTTACCGGAATCAACGAAATATCCATAGTGCCTAATGTCAAAGAATTGATTCGCATTCCGTTCCAAAAAACGGAAGTCTGATCATCCGCCGTTCCACGCAAACTAATGGTAGCAATTCCGCCAACTCCATAACTGTTGATCTGAACCGGTGTAAAATTCTGCAAGGCATCTGCAATTGAATTTTGACCGTAATAATGCAGCTGAAAACTATCTATTTTATAATTGTAGTTAGATGCGGAATAAAAATTTTCTCTTGAAGATTGAATCAACACTTCAGGAATAGGTATAGTGTCTGCAAATATTGGACTTGCAAATTCTATTTGAACAAAAACAAATAGCAAAATAAAATGTAGCTTAAGCTTTTTCATACTACCTGAAATGTTTCCTCAGAACATTTTTAAGTGAATTGAATTCAGGCAGGTCTTCTGACTTACACTTTACTGAAACCTTCCCGTTTCGAAACTATCGAAATAGTGGTTGTAGAATTCAGTACCAATATAGATCCTGAAACAAGTTCAGGAAGACGTTGGTGTGCTTACAGCAACTGGGATTGTTCAGGTCTTTCACCTGATTCCCTTTTAATTCCGGTAATGAAACCGAAAACCAAAATTCAGAACAAAGATAGTTTTTATTTCATAACTTTAAAATTCAATTTCTCAACATTTCAAAAAATAATAATGAAAGGTAAAATAATATCCTGTTTTCTGTTGCTTTCACTTTGCGGCGCTATTTCTGATGTTTTTGCTCAATTACAACCAACAACATATCACGAAGAAAAACAACAGCTGAACGGTCTGTTAGCTGTTCCCAAATCACCTTTAAAAGAAAAAAATGGTATTTTGATATTACCGGCCTGGATGGGAATTGACAAACATGCCAGTGAATCTGCGGAACAATTGGCAAAACTGGGTTATTACACCTTTGTCGCTGATATTTACGGAGAAGGAAATGTGCCCAAAAATACGGCTGAAGCAGGAAAACAAGCCGGTTATTATAAATCTCATGTTGATGAATATCGTAAACGCATACAACTGGCTTTGGATCAATTAGTAAAAGCCGGTGCTAATCCTGATAAGATTGCCGTCATTGGCTATTGCTTTGGCGGAACCGGTGCATTAGAAGCCGCAAGAGCGAATATGAATGTGAAAGGTGTGGTTTCGTTTCACGGTGGTTTATCCAGAGATACGACAAAAACTACAACTTCAATTTTACCGAAAGTATTGGTTTGTCATGGTGCAGATGATTTTTTTATTCCACAAGATGAGATAATTTCATTTCAACAGGAAATGCGCACTGGTAAAGCCGACTGGCAAATGAATTATTACGCCGATGCAGTACATTCGTTCACTGATCCAACAGCCGGAAACGACCCAACTAAAGGCGTTGCTTACAATGAGAAAGCAGCGAAACGATCGTGGAAAGCGATGCTGGATTTTTTTGATGAGTTATTTAAATAGCCTATTTTCATCCATTAATTTACTATTCTTTTATTGCTGCTTTTTTCATTTCAGCAGCCAATTCATGTCCAAGATATTTTTCTATTACATTATGCACCAGATAAATCGCCGGTGTTAGCAGCACTGCAATAATAAACTTATAAATATAGTTACCAATACAAATAGACATTACTACATTAAATGCCCAGGCTGGTCCATTTGCATCGCTGATGTATTTTGGATACAAATAGAAAGCAATAAACAAGACAACAAAACTATCTATGAATTGAGAAACAATGGTTGAGCCAGTGGCACGCAGCCAGATATATTTTTCACCAGTCCACTTTTTAATTCTGTGAAAGACAACAACGTCTACTATCTGACCAATTAAAAAAGCTATCAATGATCCTAAAATAATGGCAGTTCCCTGACCGAAAATCTGTGCATAGGCACGCTGCATATCCGGAACTCCTTGTGCTTCTTTTGAACCTGGCCACCAACCTGCAGGCACTAAATGTATGGCCAGATAATACATAAAAAAGGCATATGCGAGCAACACTACGGTAAGATAGGACAAAAACCTCACTCCTTTTTCACCATAATATTCATTGATAATATCAGTCATAATGAAAACTACCGGCCACAACAAAACACCTGCGGTCAAATTAAATGAAAATTCGTTTCCAAATAATGGGATTTTAAAAGGTGCAATTCCCAACGTGCTTTCCAGCGAAAATATTTTAACGCCGATAACTTCAGCAATAAATGCATTGGCAATAAAAAAACCACCTAAGTAAATAAAGAGTTTGTTAGATTTATTTTGGATTATGTTTTTTATCATATCCTGAATTTAAGAATTATGCATCAAGCAATCAGATTTTTTTACTAATTCAGTTTCACTTCCTTTAGAATCACCAGATTCATTGCATTTGGCTTTAAGCCAGAAATATTCTTGTGCATAAAGCGTGTCACTTCATCATAAAACAAAGGAACTACAGGTGCTTCTTCAATGATAAGTTGCTCCATTTGGTGGTACAAATCGCAGGTTTTTCCAGGATTCGTTTCTTTCATTGCTGCTTCGTACAACTTGTCGTATGCTGCATTTTTAAAAAAGGTATAATTAGGTGGTGCACCATTTTTACTGTAAAACAATGCCAGGTAGTTTTCACCATCCGGATAATCACCGATCCACGATGCACGGAAAAACTCCACTTCATTTTTGCGCATGGCTTCCCGCAAAAAAGTTGCCGGTGTGTTTTCTATTTTACAAATTATTCCAATGTTAGAAAGTTCGTTTGCGATATTCGTAATCAAATCACTATACGTTGGATTGGAATAAATTTTTATTTCACCGATTCCTTTTCCGTTTGGATATCCTGCTTCTGCTAATAATCTTTTTGCTTTCTCCACATCATACGAATAGCCTTTCACTGAATGTTCATCATAACAAGGCACTCCTTTCGGAATCATGCCATTTTCCGCAGAAGCACCGATGCCGTTTCTCAGGTATGCAATCATTTTTTTTCTATCAATTGCATAATTGATAGCTTGTCTTACTTTTTTATTTTTTAACGCTTCGGAAGGTTGTTTTGCCATAGAAATTCCAAGATATTCTGTATTTAAATACGGCATTTTTTCAAAATTAATCTTGTCTTTCCATTCTGAATTCAGTTCTCCTGTTGCGGTTAATAATTTATCTTTATAAGAAATATCCAAACCTGTCATAAAATCCAGCTTTCCCTGTGAAAACTGCAAAAATTCAGATCCTTTATCTGCCATAAAACTAATGCGAACACCTTGTAGATAAGGCAGTCTGTTTCCTGCACTGTCTCTTTCAAAATAGTTTTCATTTTTCGTCAAGACCAGTACATTGCTTTCTTCCCAGCGTACCAGCTTAAACGGACCTGTTCCCACCGGATGAGCTCTGAAATCTTTTCCATAAAAATCCACTATTTCTTTTGGAACCACAGAACAATATTGCAAGGTCAGCAAACCTAACATCGGATGAAAAGGCGTTCTTAAGTTGATACGGAAAGTAGAATCATTCAAGGATTCGAAAGGATTCGATTTATCTACCTTATCATTAAACAACCAGCCTCCTGTTGACGCAACGGTTGAATCAATTAATCTGTTAAATGAGTACACAAAATCCTGTGCTACTACCTTTCGACCTTTCCCATTCTGAAATTTTTCATGGTCATGAAAAAAAACATCTGTTCTTAAATCAAAAACATAGTGAAGACCGTCATCACTGATTTTCCAGCTTTTAGCTATACATGGCTGGACTTCCAGTTTTTCGTTTACTTGTACCAATCCGTTAAACAACTGGTTATCGCACCACATCGTAGCCTGATCTTTTGAAAATGCAGGATCTAAAGAAGTTAATCCAGCAGAAATATTCATGCGAAAAACATCTCTTTTAGTTTTTGTTTGCTGAGCACAACTGATGGTAAAAAAAACAACAGGTACCAATAAAAGTATAAACTTTATTTTCATAGTTTGGATTAAAATTCCATCATTAAATCGATTTGTGTTTCAATCATCTTTATCATTTCCGGATTGTTGAGTTTTCCGCTTTCATCCAGCATTAAATGTACTTGAGAAATCGGAATTTTTAAATGCAGTACATTCATTTTTAAATGATTGAAGATATTGGTTAGATGCTCCATGCCTCTTAAGTTTCCGGCTCTGCCTTCTGCCACACCGGTCAAACAGGCTTTTTTATTATGAAAACATTTTTTGACATCTGAGGCATCTATAAATCCTTTAAACATACCCGGAAAACTGCCGTTATATTCAGGAATGATGAACATATATTTGGAGGTTGGAGCTAAAATATGCTCTTCGATACTCGCCAGTTGAGGATGTTTCGGATTGTGAAATGTCTTTGAAAAAATAGATTCATCGACATTTTCTAATGTAAAAAACTGATGCGGAATATTCTTTTTACCTAATAATTCATCATAAAAATTGGCAATTTTGCGTGAATTACTGTCAGCTCGGGCAGTTCCGTGAAAGATGGTTAGCATGATAATTTTGTTTCAATAAAAATAGAACCTTAAAATGTGGTTCATTGTCTTTTTTATCCACAAAATGCTAATTACAGTGTTTCATAAAACTTATGCAATCTGGCTTCAATTCTATCTTTTAAGAAACCATCTTTTGCCGCTTTTTCAATATATGGAATCAAGAATTCTTCAGATTCTCTTATAACTATTTTTTCTGTGATGCCATTATCTTCCAGAATTTGTGCGATTGATTTATTGCCGGAATGTTCAAAGAAATGTGTCAATACATGTTCGTTTAGTTCTGCAACAGGATCACTTTGCAACGCAGCATGTATGGCTTTTTCAGCCGAATGCAGAATGGCTGTTCTGTCTTTATCGGTCAGCTTCACTCCTTTTGCAAGGTCTTTTACTTTAGTATCTTCCAGCTTGTCCCAGATATTTTTAGCCATTTTTCTGAGTTGTGCATCACTTAGTTTATCTTTCAGTGTTTGTTCACTTTTAGCAATGGATTTCTGTAAATTTTCAGAAATAAATTTCTTGATATTTTTATCTATGGTATCTGAAACACCAGATAATGCAGCACCTAAAATGCCTTTTCCTAAATTGAATAATGAACCGCCGACGGTTTCGTTGCTGGGTCCGCTTTGTGCAGCAAATGACTTGATGCCATCATATAAAGTATCTGCAATCATTTCACCATAAAACGGATTGTTTACAATGTCTTTGATTAATTTATCGCGAATTTCTTTCTGTTCAATCAATTTATCAGCAATATCATTAAACGATTCTTCATTTAAAAAATCCGATACGGTATGTTTACTTTTTAAAGCCAATTGATGAATAGACTCGGACAAATCAATGATGTATTCTTTTTGATGTTTGGTGAGTTTTCTGTCTTTTATATTTCTTTCTTCAAAAGCGATTACATTTTCTACAGAAGCAACATCGTTTAATTTTACGGTATCCAGCCATTTCCAGGCTGCTGTAATTTCTTCTTTCATATTGGCTTTCAGGTGCTTTTTACCGAATTGTTCCAGTTCAAATGCCACATGTGCTTCGTATATTTTTTTGATATCTGCTTTCATTGAATTAATTGTTGAGTTGTAGAATTATAAAATTGTTGAATAGCGAAAATAGGATTTATTTTCTGAGTATTCAATTAACAAAAGAAAGATATTGTATTATTTCTTATTGCGTCTTCGTCTTATCAACCAGAATAAGAAACCGGAAACAACTAATACAATTGGCCAGGCACTTATAATACCTAAAATGAAATATAAAAAGCCTTTCCAGCCGGAAACGAAGCTTTTGCCAATTTCGCCGAAGAAGCCCACCGGTGCTGATGTGGTTTCGTAAAACGTGAGATGAAGTGTGCTCATGTTGACTTTATCTTTCAGGTATTTTAACCTGCCTTCAGCGCTTTCAATATCTGCACGAACGGTGTTTAATTGTTCTTCGACCAGTAATACTTCTGCTACGTTTTTAGTTTGCTTTAATAAGTCGTAGTAATGTTGTTCTAATTCTTTTTTCGTTTTCATGCGCGCGGAAATGTCAATATATTCTTCCGTTACATCCAATACTTCGATGCGTTTTTCATCAAACTTGGTGACGTCTTTTTCTATACCGCTAATAAATTCATCAAACTTATCAGACGGAATTCGAAGTTCCATTCGTGTGGTGGTTTGGTAATCGTCTTTTGTTTGATTATCGTTAGAAACATATGCGTTGTGTGTTTTTGCTTGTTCTAAAATTGCAGCATGTGTTTTAACAACATCACCTGTTTCCCAGCGCAAGGTGCCTTCTTTGGTAAGCATGCGTTGAATGGTAGTGTCTGTTGTTTTAGATGGTACAGGATTTGGCTGATTGGTTGGTGGCGCAGCTTCCTCTTTTGTTGCAGCAACCATATCCATAGAAACTGCTTCGGTTGCTACTTCAGATGCTGATTCTGATCTTTGACTGCATTGTGAAAATAAAATGAGAATAAACAAGCTATAGATAGCTGTTTTGATTGAATAATTTTTCATGTTGGTTTGGTTTGGTTGAATTGAAGTTAAACGATTATTGTTATATGTTATTGAGTATGATGAAAAAAATTCATACTAATTAACAAATAATTATGTTCGTTTATATTACTTTATTGAAGGATATTTTTTGTTCCTTCTTATATTTCTTAAGCATCGCATATGGAATAATAAGCAGAAATAATAAAATAAAAAATTGTAGGGTTAGAAAGGCAGCTATTATCACATATTCTGAAAAGGATAAAAATGCATTTCCTAAAAATGATATAGCTTCTGTTCCAAAAGAGCTATTACTTACACTTCTATCTGTATGTAAAAACATAGACATAGTATCTATAAATAAATATAAAGAGCCGCCAAAGATTATTACATAAAACACAATGTGCAAACTAAATAGGTATTTTAAAATATAATACTTACGTGGTAAAAGACCTTGTTTACTGATACGAATATTTCTATTGTATTGCCAGTTACCTATACCGTACACAGGAAAGAATAAAACGTAGAGAAATTCTTTTATATTTTGTATTGAATTCTCTATGTATAGATAATAAAATGACAGTAAGAAACCACTAGAAATGTTTAACAATAAATATGCAACTATTAGATAAAATTTTATAATCATTGAGATTTCTTACGCCAAATTATGAAACACGGTTTGAACGTCGTCGTCTTGTTCTAACTTATCTA
>DAOORG010000042.1:10460-14091 GCA_035389165.1 Chitinophagales bacterium | reverse complement strand
AGTATCTTTTTTGGTGTAGTCGCCGCTGGCAATCTTTGCTTCCAGTTCTTTTTTCTGAATCAGTCTTTTTTCATTTTTTAAAACTGATAAGGTATAAATTCCGAGTTTTAAGCGGAATATACTCATGAATTTCTTGTTGGGCTGCTGGTTATAAACTACTTGTTTGGCTATTTCTGTTTTCAGGTCTGTTTTATCGCTGACTACTTTTCCGGTGTATTTTACGGCTACACCATTGCCAATAAGCAAACTTTGGTCGTCTTTTATTAAATGTTTGGTCGCATTGCAAGAATACAATAACAATATGCACACAGCATATCCTATTTTTTTACATCTTTGAATCGAATTTTGCATACTATGCTCAGCCAACTTGAAATAAAACATCTAAACGCGCTCAAAATTAAGAAATACAGAACGAAGTATTCTCAATTTATTGCCGAAGGTGATAAAATTATAAAAGAATTAATAGATAAAGGTATCGAAGTTGTAAACATTTATGCTACTGATATTAAATCTTTTAACGGAAATCAGGTTAAAATAGTATCAGAAGAGCAATTAAATAAAGTAACTGCTTTGAAACATCATTATAACAGTCTGGCTGTCTTCAAAATTCCTGATAATAATTTTACGGTTGAATCTGATGAATGGGTGGTTTTACTGGATGATATTCAGGATCCGGGAAATATGGGAACAATTATCAGAACATGTGACTGGTTTGGTATCCAGAAGATTATTTGTTCTGATGGTTGTGTGGATGCTTATAATCCTAAGGTGGTACAAGCGAGTATGGCTTCAATTGGTAGCATTCAAATTAGAGAAGCTGATTTGATAACAATTATTAAAGAAAGCAATTTACCGGTTTATGGTGCTGTGTTAGACGGCAAAAATTACCGAGAACAAAGTTTTGAGGAGAAAGGATTTATATTAATAGGAAATGAAGGTCATGGTATTCATGCTGATTTACAGTCTGCCATAACTTATCCGATTACGATTCCCAAAAAAGGGAAAGCTGAATCATTGAATGCTGGAATTGCTACGGCGTTGATTTTGGATAAACTAGTCTGAATTAGATTTTTTGGATTTTGAACCTTTAGTAATTTTTTGCATACTAAATTATTTTTTTACTTCGCTTTCGGTGTATACAAATCCATTTCTCTGATCTTTCCTACATTCGGAACATCACCGTCTACACGTTTTTCATACTCGATATTTTCCACGTGTTTCCATTTGCCTTTTTTCCATTCAAATCCTTCGTAGGTGCCATCCGGAACGTAGTTGGCATAAAAACCTTCCAGCGCATCTCCATTTGGCGCAATATGATCATACATTACTTTCTTTTCGTCGGCATTCCAGTTTAGTGAAGCACTTGCTTCTTTCGAAAATTCAAGAATAAAACGATTCAGTATTTTGCCATTTCCCATTTGAATAATCGGAGCACCAAAGCGTGGCTTACCTTGTTTGTTAAATGAAAATATTTCCATTATTTTTTTATTGCTCGACATATTATTGCCATCCCAGCCAAACAAGGTATAGTAGGTTTTCTTGCCTGCTTTCACCGTTTTAATTCCGTAATACAAACAACCAATCCAGTTGTTATTGTCTACATTAATATCTTCCTGATGATCCGTAAATTCGGAATAATCTATCAGCGGAAACATTTTCAACGTATCGCTTTTAACCTGTATCGTTCCAAAAAATTTATACATATTTTCATCACTGCGCGTATACCAGGTAAAAATTTTAAATGAGCCATCTTCCGGAATCATAATTTTCCAGGGCAACGTTGAATCCCAGGTATAATAAAATGAGTTTTTAATTCTGAGTGCTTTGGTCAAGGTCTTAATAATTCTGTAGCTGGCAATCGTTCGGTTATCTTTTTCCTGACTGTTAATCAAGGTGTCACCATACATTCTGATGGTATCTTCATATAATTTAAGCTGCTTCAAATCATTCGGTGCAAGTTGTGTTTGTGCCTTGGAACCAAAAGAAATCAGCAATAAAAGGACAGCTATGTAAGTTTTCATACTTGTTGTGTTCAAAATTAATACCAAAAATAAACGTTATTATGATGAAAGTAGTATTTAAGTTTTTTTATTGGTATAAATCTTGTTAATAATATTCTAAAATTGATTGGAATAACTATATTTCATACTGAATAACTTTAAACAATGCTTAGAATGAAGAAATTATTTTTCTTTTTGACTTATTTCTTACTTTTTTCTGCTTCTAAATGTGTAGCTCAGGTGCAATGGGCAAGTAAGGTCATTGATTTTTCCTCTGAATATAAAGATGACTTCATTCGTGAAAATTCTACCAGATGGAGTGCCACACAAGTGCTCGGCTATCCGAATACAACAAAAGCAGTTTCTTCTCAGCTTGCCTGGACACCGGAAAGTCAGGATGGTAAAAAAGAATTTATTACCGTAGGTTTTAATACACCACAAACTGTTCAACAAGTTATAGTAGGAGAGAACTATAATGCAGGTTCTATCACAGAGATAATTTTGTATGATAATGCAGGCAAGAAATACACAGTTTATGAAAATGAACGGCCGCTTCCGGTTCAAAAAATGTACGATATATTGACTTATTTTAAAATCAAGCCGGTTTATAATGTAGTTAAACTAAAACTGGTGATTAATACGAATGCGGTTTTCGGCAGACAGGAAATTGATTGTATCGGAATTTCATCTACAACAGCACCTTACAAACATAATGTGAATGTGATAAAATATACGGAAACAGTCGGACAACCTGAAAATCTGGGACCGAATGTAAATTCTCAATTTTACGATCATTTACCTTTGATTTCTCCGGATGGCAGTTTGATTTATTTTGCCAGAAAACTCACGAACGAAAATAATACCAGAGATTTTGATGATGATATTTATGTGGCACCAGTGATGCCAACCGGAAAATTTTCCAAAGCAGAAAATATCGGACCACCTTTAAATACTTCGTCAGCAAATTTTATATGTTTCATCAGTAATGATAATAACAGATTGTATGTAGCCAATAAGTATATCCGAAATACATACAATTATGCCGGATTGTCTGTTTCTTCAAAAGAGAAAAACGGCGAATGGAGTAAGCCAAAACCATTGAATATTCCAAATCTCTATAATAAAAATGAATTCACGCATTACCATATGAATATGGATGAAAATATCGCGTTGATGGCAGTGCAGCGAGATGATTCTTACGGTGATTTGGATTTGTATGTTTCTCAGAAGTACAGCGATGGCGATTGGTCTGAACCCAAGAATTTAGGTTCGGTCATAAATACGGTGGGTGCTGAAGGAAGTGTGTTTTTGGCTGCTGATGGCAAGACTTTATACTTTTCATCGTCCGGTCATCCTGGTTTTGGTAGCTATGATATGTTTATGAGTAAGCGATTGGATGATAGCTGGACCAATTGGAGCAAACCTTTAAATTTAGGTGATAAGATTAACACCGATGAAATGGATATTTATTATACAATTCCGGCATCCGGTGACTATGCTTATTTTTCCAGCGGACTCACTTATTTTGGAAAGAATGATTTATACAGAATAAAACTTCCTAAAGAAGCACGACCTGAATTTGTTGATATTAAAAAATTTGTGGCAAGCGCGCCTTTGAAAAAAGGTACTAC
>DAOORG010000042.1:5380-10360 GCA_035389165.1 Chitinophagales bacterium | reverse complement strand
AATTTGTTGATATTAAAAAATTTGTGGCAAGCGCGCCTTTGAAAAAAGGTACTACTGTCACTTCACCAATTACCACGCAGACAACACCTGCAAAAAAAGCAGAGCAACCTGTTAAAACAATAACACCTGTTGCTGCACCGGTACCTGTAGTGGCATCACCACCAACTGTAACAACGACACCACCTAAGGTGGCTACGAATCCTCAAACGGATGATTTGCAAAAGAAATTAGATGATTTAAAGAAACAACAGGCACAAGTGGCAACACCTGTAAAACCTTCAAGTCCTGCAGTGCAGCCAGTTGCAGTGGTGACAAGCAAACCGCAGCCAACACCAACTAGTACAACAGCTGCAACTCCTTCACCAGTAATTAGAAAAGAAGTATTAAATACGATACAACCTTACCAATCACCGGAAGAGTTAAGAACAAAACCTGAACCAACGAATACCATCAAACCTGTAGAGTTGCCTAAGCCTGCACCTAAAGTCTTAACACAAGAAGAACTCAATGCACGCGAACTGCAAAAGAATAATCCAACCATAAGTCCGAGTTCGGATAGGTTAAGTACACTGTCAAAAACAAGCATGCCTGCTCCGGTTCCGTCAGCACCGGTACCGCAAAATTTTCAAAATCCGAATATTGTAACCAATGAAGTTGTGCCTGAGCAAGTAATGCCGGTAGCTGCACCGCCAATTGCTGTAAATAATGCACCTTTAAAAACTTCTTCACCGCAAACAGATGATTTGCAAAAAAAATTAGAGGACTTAAAAAGACAACAAACGCAGATTACTACACAGGCACCAGTTATAGCATCCAATACACAGCCAAATAAATCTGTGAGAGAACAGTATCCGAATCCTGCACCGATTGTAACAGTTTCAACATCAAAATCAGATGATTTACAACAGAAGCTGGATGCCTTAAAACAACAACAACGAGAAGTTGGACAAAGTAATAAATTGTATGCCAATCCATATGAAGCGAAGCCTTATGATCCACAACCTTTAAAAGAGAAACAAGAAGATAATGCGACTCAAGAATATGACGATTATCAAAAGAAACTCGATGCACTTAAACAGCAACAAAAAAATGTACCAACTTCAGTAGTTAATTCGCCGGTAGTGAAAGATCAACCTATTCAACAAGCAAAAGTGACACCATCACCGACTACACCAATTACACCAACACCATCAACTTCGCCATCTGTTTCACAGCAAGCTCAAAATCCTGTAATTGCAAAATACGAAGAAAAATTACGCAAGTTAAAAGAAGAAATGGCTGCTATTCAGGCACCAACCAATACAGTTGATACAAGATTAGCGCCTGCTGAAATACCTGTTAAATCTGCACCTTCAGTGATACCTGAATCCAAAGTAGAACAGCCTGCTGTGGTTGTTTACGAACCGGTTGTTTCTGAACCAAAAGTAAAGATTGAAACAGCGCAACCCAAACCAACTATTATTTCAGAAATTCCTGTTCCGGATAAAAATGATGTATTGCCAATAGCAACTATAAAACCTGAACCAACTACAGAACAAGAATTGCAAATGGAAACAGCAAAATTGGACTCCATTCAACAGGCACAAAAACTGGCGGAACAGAAATTGATGGAAACTTTGGATAAAATGGGCTCTAATAAACAAGAGCTGGAAAATGATATAGCTGATTTAAAAGATCAGCGTACAAAATTTAATGATGAAAAAGATAAACTGACCGCACAAAACACACAGTTAGTTGGTGAAAAAGAAAAACTGGAAGCAGAGAAAAAAAAGATGGATGATTTGCTGGCACAAATGCAGGAAGAAAGAGACAAGCTTGCAGCAGAAAAATTGAAAATAGAGCAGGATAAAGCAAAATTAGATTTGCTGAAAAAACAACAGGAACGAGATGTCTTAGCACTGAAACGCTCTATTGATTCATTAGGAAAAATACAGCAGAAAACAGCCAGTAACGTGCAGGCTCCGCAGAATTTTGATTTGTTTAATGTTCCATTAAAAGTAGGCGCAGTGGCACAGGTGAATAATATTTATTTTGTAGCGGACGCTTCCTTTTTGCAAATTCCGTCTTATCCTGAATTAGATAAAGTGGTGTTGTTTCTTGCCAGAAATAATACGTTAAAAGTAGAAATCGGTGGACATACCAACGGCTTGTGTGATGATGCATATTGTCAGAAATTATCGACGAGTCGTGCCAAAACATGCGTAGATTATTTGATTTCAAAAGGCATCGCCTCTGACAGGTTAAGCTACAAAGGATACGGTAAAACAAAATTGCTCAAACCGGAAGCACCAGGAAATTCACTCAACCAGCGCGTTGAAATTAAAATTTTAAGTGTAGACTAAATCAGATAAAGCCTTGAAGGTTTTTAAAAACCTTCAAGGTTTACTATCTTTACTGCATGTCATTGGATTCTTACGAAAGTATATATCAGCAGTTCTCGTCTGTTTCTGCAGAAGAATGGAAAGAAAAAATCATAAAAGATTTAAGAGGCGACGCTTTCGATAGATTAATCTGGCATACTAAAGAAGATATTGAAGTATTGCCTTTTTATACTAAAGAAGACAATCTCAACTATCAGTTGCAGATTCCGGAAAAACAAACTAAAGGCTGGCAAATTACAGAAAGAATTATCGTTGATGATGTATTAACTGCAAATAAAGAAGCCTTGCATGCGCTGGAAAATGGTGCAACAGCCTTGGTTTTTGACTTGCAACAAATGCCTTTTTCACCGGCAGAAATTGAAGGGTTGATTAAGAATATTTTAGTGGATATTGCTCCTGTTACTTTTGAAAATTACTCTTCAGAAATGAAATTATTTTTAGAAAGTGTAGTAAAAGACAGTTGCCCTGAAATTATTGAAATTCCGCAACAGGAAACAATCACTGATGAATTAGTTTTTGCGTTACAGCAAGGTGTTCAGAAAAAAACAACTTATTTTTCTTTTTCTGTTGGACAAAATTATTTCTTTGAAATGGCAAAATTACGCTCTTTTCGATGGCTATGGAAGCAAGTGTGCGATTTGAAAAATCAGCCATTTACTCTTTTTATACAATGCGAGATAAGTTTAAGTGATTTTAGTAAACAAGAAGAAAATTCAAATATTTTGCGCAACACCACTTCTGCCATGAGTGCCATTTTGGGTGGTTGTGATAGTTTAATTATAAATAGTCACGATGCCGCTAACTCCAATTTTGGAAAACGCATCGCACGAAACATCCATCACATCTTACAACGCGAATCTTATTTTTCAGATTCAGAAATCTCGGCAGATGACGCTGCAAAAGGAAGTTATTACATTGAATATCTTACGTATCAATTGTGTAAGAAAAGCTGGAAAAAATTTTCTGAATCTGGATTTTCTGAATAATAAGATTATTGGATTTTGTTTAATGAAAAGTACTTTCATCTGTAAATCTATTCATCCAAATTCAGACAATTATTATCTTTCATCTATTCAATTTCTCAATCGTAAATCGTACATTGTCAATCGTAAATTCAATATATGTCAACTCAAACATTCGACTACGACTATGTAATTATTGGCAGTGGTTTCGGTGGCTCGGTTTCAGCGCTGAGACTATCTGAAAAAGGCTATAAAGTTTTAGTGATTGAAAAAGGAAAATGGCTCCAGGCTAAAGATTTTCCGGAAACCAACTGGAACCTGCGTAAGTTTTTCTGGCTACCTGCTTTAAAAATGCAAGGCTTGTTCAAGTTGACTTATTACAGACATGTAGCCATTGTTAGTGGTGTTGGCGTTGGTGGCGGTTCTTTAGTTTATGCTAATACATTACCGATTCCAAAAACAGAATTTTATAATTCCGGAAACTGGAACGGATTGGAAAATTGGCAGGAAGAATTAAAACCATTTTATGCTACAGCATTAAAAATGTTAGGTGCAGAAAAGCATCCTTATATGAGCCGAAATGATAAAGCCATGCAACAACTAGCTGCTAATATCGGTTGTCCGGAAAAGTTTGATAAAACTAATGTCGCCGTTTATTTTGGTAAAGTAGGTGTCACTGTTCCTGATCCGTATTTTGATGGAAAAGGTCCGGACAGAACAGGCTGTAATTTATGCGGTGGTTGCATGTTAGGTTGTCGTTTTAATGCAAAAAATACACTCGATAAGAATTATTTATACTTAGCGCAACAACTCGGAACAGAAATCATTGCAGAAAAAGAAGTGTATGATGTAGTACCATTAAGTGCAGATGGAAGCGAAGGTTATGAAATAAAATATAAAGATTCATTATCCTATTTTCCGAAGAAAGGAAGTGTAAAAGCAAAAGGTGTAATTTTTGCAGGTGGTGTTTTAGGAACAGTAGATTTATTGCTAAAAATGAAACAATCGTCGTTGCCCAATTTATCTGATAAAGTTGGAGCCGGCATTCGAACCAATTCAGAAAGTTTGATAGGTGTTACTACTTATGAAAAAGATGTTTCGTTTTCTGAAGGTATCGCGATTGGTTCCATCATAAATATAGACGACAGCAGACATTTAGAACCGGTGAAATATTCTGAAGGTGCCGGGTTTTGGCGTTTGCTGATGGCACCGATGGTGAACGGCAGCAACATCGCCGTTCGATTTTTCAGAATGGTGAAAGATTTTGTGATGCATCCGATAAATAATTTTAAAATTTTCTTTGTAGATGATTGGAGCAAGAAAACGCAAATCATGCTGTACATGGAAAGTATTGATTCTACTTTGAGTTTTAAACGTGGTTGGTTTGGTAGAATGAAAACAAAATTAGAATCGGGTCCTGCACCTACAGCCTTCAATCCAAAAGCACAGGAACTGGCACATGAAATGGAAAAAATCATTAATGGAAAAGCCATGGTGATGAATACGGAAACCTTGTTTGGTATTCCAACCACAGCACATATTTTAGGTGGTGCCTGCATGGGAAAAGATGCGAGCGAAGGTGTAATTGATAAGAATAATAATGTCTTCAACTATAAAAATATGATGGTCTGTGATGG
>DAOORG010000042.1:0-5280 GCA_035389165.1 Chitinophagales bacterium | reverse complement strand
TTGCTTTATACGTTCTGTGATGACGTTGCATTAAAACAGGATATAAGTTAAACACAATATTCGAAACAATAATTGAAATCGATAGTACATAGTTTTTGCTTATCAATAGATAGATAGCATATAAAGTGATTAGTACAAATGGTACAATATGACCAAATTCATCTTGTTTGGTTTGATTGGCAAACGCTGTTATTCCTTGTGAATCAGTATTAAAATAGGTTTCTTTGATTTTCTTCTTGTTATAAAAAATAGCAACCACTGCTTTTGAAAAATAGAGAACACCTAGTGCAGCATAAATTTTTTTCAGCAGTTCTGGATGACTGATTTTGTAATAACTTTCCGGCAGTAACTTGTAGGTTTGGAAAGCAAATCCGCTAAATGCAAATATACCGGTTAAGCAAATAGTAAAATAGGTGCCAAACAGTATTGCTTTGTAAGTGGAAATGTTCGTGCCGCTGTTATAAATTACCATACAATTACTATAGGTAATATAAATAAGAAAGACAGTTAAGAGGATAAAAAGTATCTTTTTAAATTCCATTTTCTATAATTAAATTGTAATGATACAGGTATTATTGACTTGGAAAATTTTGTATATTTAATCAAGATAAGAAAATTACAATGAAAAAATACCTTTTAGTATTTTGGTATGTTTTTTTTACAGGACAATTTTTAATTGCTCAAAAAAATATTCAAACACGATGGCAAAACAGACCCAGAAATGCTATCGTATATTTACCAAGGAATTTTAATCCGTCAGAAAATTTGCCGCTTGTAATTAATATGCATGGATTTTTAACGACCTCGCAATTTCAGTTCGATTATACGCAATTTCACAAACTGGCTGATACAGCAAGATGTATTGTTATTTATCCTGATGGTATTGATTTAAGATGGAATTCCGGTACTTTCTTTTTTGTTTCTTCAACGGTTGATGATGTTGGATTTTTAGGCGACTGGATGGATAGAGCTGCTGTTCTATATAACGCAGATTTGAAAAAAGTGTATTCTATGGGTTACTCAGCAGGTGGTTTTATGAGTTACAAATTGGCTTGTGATGCCACCAATCGCGTAGCTGCTATTGCACCTAATGTGGCCAGTATGGTGAATGATAATTTAAATACTTGTGTGCCGGCTAGACCAATAAATATTGCTGCATTCAATGGCTTGTCGGATCCGATAACACCTTATACAGGCATTCCCGGAAACTTTCCCGGTATAGATTCTATCAAACATTTCTGGCAAATTAAGAATAATTGCGACGTTGTTCCACAGATAGATACTTTGCCCGATATTCGGGTTGACGGCACCAAAGTTGTTCGTTATTCCTACCGCAATTGCGGACAACAGATTCAACAGGTTTTTTATAAAGTTATTAATGGCGGACATGTTTGGCCTGGCGCTGCGAATATTTTCTTTGATGTATTAGGAAAGACCACGTTAGATATTTCTTTGAATAACGAAGCCTGGAATTTTTTCAAGACAAAGGAAATTCCGGAAGCAGTAAGATGCAATGCACCACAGAATCTACAATCTATTCAGGTTTCTATTGATTCATTTGTACTTAGCTGGAATAGTGTTTCCGGTGTAACGAATTATAAAATTGGTGTTGCTGATGATAGCAGCAGAGTAACATTTTATGAAACAAGCAATTCCAGTATAGGCGTAAAAATAAATCCGATGCGTCAGTTGAAATGGAATGTGGCCTCGCTTTGCACAAGTGGATATCACAGCTGGAATACTTCCGTGGCGTTAAATGCCGTGCCAACAGGAATCAAAATGAATACAGTAAAACAATTATCTGTTTTTCCGAATCCTTGTACAAATGAGATTACAGTGGATTTTCCAAAACAAGTCTTAACAGGTTGGAAAATTACAGTTTTTAACTTACTTGGAGAAACAGTGCCGGTATCTGCAGATTTTTCGAATGGAAATAAACTAGACATAAGTACATTGGAAAAAGGTTGGTATCAGTTATTTTTCACAGATGGCACTGAAAATTACAGTACTTCATTTATTAAACAATAAAAAATACGGATACATTCCAATAGCTAACTGCTGCAATGTATCCGTATAAAATTGGTTGGTTGGTGGTTGATGGTGTGTTCCTACACTTGTTTATATTATTCGTATTTTGTTACAAATGCATCTTTGTATTTATCTGATAAAGTAGATTTTAACGCATCTGCATATGCACGATTCTGGAATTTTCCGATGAATAATTTATAAACAGTTTTACCGTTTAAATCCATTTGTTCTACTAAGAGTGTTTGATTGTACTTTGCTTCGAGTTCTGCAATAATCGCAAAAATGACATTCATATCAGAAAATACACCAAGTTGTAATCCGTAAAATCCGGTTTTGCTTTTATCTAAGCGAGTAACTATAAAATATGGTGAGCGATTCGTGAGACCATTAGAATTCGCTTCTTTGATTTCTATTGCTGGTTGTGGTTCCGGTGAGTCGTCTTTTTCTACTGTATAATCTGATTTGGTTTTTTCATCATTTACCGTTGGAATATCTTTCCAGGTCTTAAACTCAGAAACTGTTGCGGATGAAGCGGTAGAATCGTATTCTTTAATACCGTTTTGTGCGGCAATATCTAAAGTAGCATCCATCAAATCTGCAGGTGCTTCATCTTTATTTACCACTTCTATTTTTACGTACGCAGTTCCTTTATTTCTATATCCAAGTAATTCAGCAGCTTTTGTCGATAAATCAATCACACGACCTTTAACAAACGGACCTCTGTCATTTACTTTTACATAAACAGATTTATTGTTTTGTGCATTGGTTACCTTGACTACTGTGCCTAAAGGAAGTGTTTTGTGAGCTGCCGTCAAGGCAAACTGATTGTATTTTTCACCGCTGGCTGTCGGACGACCATGGAAATAGGTTCCGTAATAAGATGCTACACCAAATTCTGTTTGAGCAGATAAAGCACAGAACGCATGAATGGTCAATATAATTACAAGTATCTTTTTCATGGCAAATCTTTTTAAAATCGAACTTCTTATTGCCTTAAAAGTTCGTTGCAAAGATACTGCCAAGTCTTTACGGCTCTGTTAACTCGGAACAGAGTTGCAATAAAGGTTCGGTTAAAATAGCGTGTCCGCCTTTGTAAAAAATATGTGAAAATGTTAAGCCAACGTTATCTAAAGTTTTCATTACTTCTTCTTTTCGTTCTGGAGTGATAAACTCATCTGAGTCGCCTACCAATAAATAAGGATGCAACGAATTCAGTTTAGGAATATCATTTAAACAATCGTTTGGTATGCTGCCACCCCAAAATACAATGCGATTCAATCGATTATGCGTTTGCAAAGCCCATCTTGCAATAGTAGCAGCACCCTGAGAAAAGCCAAAAGCGACGATTTTTGCACTTGTTTGTGAAATTAAGGTTTCGTAAACGTTATCCAGGTATAAAATGTAGTCTTTTATCTCATTTTCTCTGTCCTCGGTAGTCATCCAGGATGCACCCACTCTGCCACTCATATCCTTCAGATAAAACCGATTTAAGGCTTCCGGCACAATCACAAAATTTTCATCTGGATTCAGCTCTTCAAATTTTTTGATAAAAAATTCTGCCAGAAAGCCATAACCGTGCGTAACTATCCAAACTAATTTTGTTTTCTCCGTCAGTTGTCCGTACGTAAATACCCTTGCTGTTTTTTGTGTAATAATAGAATGTTTCTCTGCCATATTAATGGATTATGCTGTAAAATAGTTAAAAATGCATATTTTTCAGGTGCAAATTGAATTATTAAGATTTTAAATAACCAGCTTGCGTTTATACTAAAAACCTCAATTATGAAAAAACACTTGTTATTACTGTTTGTTTTAGTTCTTTGTAAATCGTTCGATTTAATAGCAGATACAATTTCATTACTACCAAAAGTTACCGATTCAATTATTTTTAATGTTAAAGTGAAAGCCATAGATTTGAGTGAAGACGGATTGCCTGGTTCCACTCGAAATGATGAAGTATTCTTATTTATCTATAAGCAAAATGGCGCTTGTTTACCACAAAATCTTTGTGCTCAATTTTTCAGGTTTGATACGCTGAAACGAACAAAACAGTTTAAAATTAAAACGGAATTTATTCAACCTACCGATACATTGACTTTTATTTTACTGGAACAGGATACCCAAAAGCAAACGAAAGGTATAGAACCGGTTTGCCGTTTGTACCTGAATGATATATATGCGAATTATCTCAAAAATGGAAGCACTAATTTTATGCAGTATTTTGACGATGATGATGTGTTGGGTATGTATCGCGTAACCGGTAATAAATTTGATTTATCAAAACCTATTGTTAAAAAATTTGAAGTACTGCATTTGCTCGATTGGGCGGTCTATAAACTCGAGATTAGTAAGTGATACAAAAGTGGATTTGTAGTTGTTTGAGCATCTAATATTATTTAGCTTTACACTTGAATATGAAAGACTATAAAAAATACTACATCATAAATGCAGCACCGGATATGTTGTATCTGGCTCTGACAAATCCTGTAATTATGAAATTATGGACAGGTGACGATGCGGAAATGTCGACCGTTCCAGGCAGCGAGTTTTCTTTGTGGGAAGGAAATATATGCGGTAAAAATATTGAGTTTGAAGAGAACAAAAAGATTGTACAGGAATGGTATTTCGGTGAGCAACCGGAAAAATCTATTGTCACTATTTTGTTGCACGAACATAAACAAGGAACTTCTGTGGAATTAAGACATTCCAATATACCGGATGAAGATTACGAGGATATTGTAGATGGCTGGAATGGTGAATATTTTGGCGCTTTACAGGATTTTTATGCAGAAGGTTAGTGTGTATTAATTATATAATTAAATCATTAGCTAATTAGCTAATGAAAATAAAATTCACAGTTCAGACAATTAACACCATGGAATATCAAGATATAATTATAGAACAGCAAGGTGCAATCACCATTATTACTTTAAACCGTCCGGCTTCTTTAAATGCATTAACACCATTAATGATTCGCGAATTAAAAAACGCGCTAAAGATTATTTCTGCAGACAACAATTGCAAAGTATTAATTTTGAAAGGATCTGGTCGTGCATTTTCAGCAGGCGTGGATTTAAAAGCCATGAATGAATCATTGGTTGGTGGTCAGTTTACCTCTTACGAAATCATTCAGGAAGGAAATGAAATTGCTCAGTTATTAAGAGCCATGCCACAACCAGCCATCGTTCAGGTACACGGACATTGTTACACAGGCGCTACTGAGTTGATGATGTTTTTTGATTTAATCGTTGC
>DAOORG010000041.1:0-14438 GCA_035389165.1 Chitinophagales bacterium | reverse complement strand
TAGTTGCAATAACAACTATTGTATATACAAACATAAAAATAAAAAATTTAGTTCCTGATTTTATCTAAAATTAAATTTAATTGTTCCAGTTCATTTATTGTCAAATTAGTAAAATGTGCCGGTGTCTCATCAGTATTCATTGCTTTGTCTATTTTATCTAACAATGCCAATCCTGTTTCTGTAATATTAATATCCACCTGACGGCGACTGATGCTGCTGGTCTCTCTCGTAACCAGTCCTTTTTGCTTTAGCTTTTCGACCAGTCGTGTAGCGTTCGACATTTTGTCAATCATGCGCTCGGTAATCTGATTGAGCATAACTGCTTTTGGATGCTGACCACGTAAAATGCGCAACACATTATATTGTTGCATGGAAAGACCGTACTTTTTAAAAAAACGAGTCTGTTCATTTTGCAACCAACCGCAGGTAAACAACAAATTCACATCTGTTTTTACATAGATGTTTGGGAATTTTTTTTGCTTAATTTCTTCCTCAATCGTCTTCATAGACTATGCTTGCGTAGTAGGTGTACCAAAATTCAACGGATAAGCGATTTGCTCAAATTCTTTGATTTCGCCGTGCGCCTGTTCAAACTTGCGAACGTTTTCCGCTAATGCCATCATCAGTCGTTTTGCATGCTGTGGCGTTAAAATAATTCTGGATTTTACTTTTGCTTTCGGAACACCCGGTGCTAAACGAACAAAATCCACCACAAACTCCTGATTGGAGTGTGTAATGATGGCTAAGTTGGCGTATTCACCATCTGCAATTTCTTCCGGCAATTCAATATTGATTTGATTTTGATTCTTGTCTTCCATGTTATAAATTAAAAAATTAGGTGTTGTAAACGGCTATGTAAATTTATGAAAATAAAGCTAAAAGACATAAAAAAAAGGCTGTCTAAACAGACAGCCTTTTTATAATTAACAAAGATTTTATTCTTCGTCGCTTTCAATCATTGCTTTTTTAGCCATCATGCGTTCGTATTCTTTTTTAGAACCCACCATCACGTTTTCGAATTCACGAACACCTGTTCCTGCAGGAATTCTGTGACCAACGATTACGTTTTCTTTTAAACCACGCATTAAGTCGATTCTGCCGTTGATAGCAGCCTGGTTTAATACTTTAGTGGTTTCCTGGAAAGAAGCCGCTGAAATCCAGCTTGCAGTACCTAAGGATGCTCTTGTAATACCTTGTAACAATGGACTAGCCGTTGCAGGAATTGCATCACGATATTCTACCGGCTTTCTGTCATTACGTTTTAAGAATGAATTCTCTTCGCGAATCTGACGCATCGTAACGATTTGTCCAACTACTAATTGCTCTGAGTCACCTGCTTCTGTAATTACTTTCTTGTCGTAGATGTAATCGTTTTGTTCGATGAATTCGAATTTGTCAGCACGTTCGTTTTCTAAGAATTTAGTATCACCTGCATCACTCACCAATACGTCACTCATCATTTGTTTCACGATTACTTCGATGTGTTTGTCGTTGATACGTACACCTTGTAAACGGTAAACTTCCTGAATTTCATTTACTAAATAAGCTTGTAATGCTGCTGGTCCTTTAATTTTCAGGATATCACTTGGTGTAATAGCACCATCTGATAATGGCATACCTGCTTTCACGAAGTCGCCGTCCTGTACTAAAATATGTTTAGTTAAAGGAACCAGATATTTTCTTTGAACGCCATCTTTCGATGTAATGGTCACCTCGCGGTTACCACGTTTGATTTTACCGAAGGTAGCTTGTCCGTCGATTTCAGAAACCTTAGCCGGATTTGATGGATTACGTGCTTCGAATAATTCCTGTACACGTGGTAAACCACCCGTAATATCTCGTACTTTACTTAAGATACGTGGAATTTTTACGATGATAGATCCAGGCAATACAGCTTCATTATCTTCTACAGAAATATGTGCTCCAACCGGAATTGAATAAGAATATAATTCTTTTCCTTTTTCATCTACGATCAATAAAGATGGAGATTTTTTCTTATCACGAGATTCGATGGTTACTTTTTCACGGTGACCTGTTTGCTCTTCTAATTCTTCACGGTAAGTAATACCTTCAATAACGTGTTCGTATTTCGTAGTACCTTTAAACTCTGAAATAATGACGTTATTAAATGGATCCCATGAACAAATCACATCGCCTTTTTTCACTTTCTGACCGTTTTTCACAGACAAAGTAGCACCATAAGGAATGTTGTTAGTGATTAAAACTCTTTCTGTAGTTTCGTCGATGATGTTTATCTCACCGGTTCTTCCAATTACCACAGATTTCATTTCTCCGTCTTCGCTATCTTGTTTTACCGTTTTAACGCTGTCGAATTCCAGTTTACCGTCAAACTTAGCAATCATCTGAGATTCAGAAGCAACAGATGCTGCCGTACCACCCGTGTGGAAAGTACGTAAGGTTAACTGTGTTCCCGGCTCACCGATAGACTGTGCTGCCACGATACCTACTGCATCACCATATTGTGCCGGTCTGTTATTGGTTAAACTTCTACCATAACATTTTGCACAAACACCACGACGCATTTCGCAGGTTAATACTGAACGAATTTCTACGCTTTCGATTGGTGATTCTTCGATGATAGAAGCAGCTGCTTCTAAAATCATATCGCCTTCTTTCACGATGATTTCGCCGGTTAACGGATGTACTACATCTAATAAAGCAGTACGTCCAACTATTCTGTCAAATAAAGATTCGATTACTTCTTCATTTTCTTTCAACGCTGATGTATTCAAACCACGTAATGTACCGCAGTCAACGCCATTGATAACAACATCTTGCGCTACATCCACTAAACGACGTGTTAAGTAACCCGCATCCGCCGTTTTTAACGCCGTATCCGCCAAACCTTTACGCGCACCGTGTGTAGAAATGAAATACTCTAATACGTTCAAACCATCCTTGAAGTTAGATAAAATTGGATTTTCGATAATCTCACCACCTGTAGAACCAGATTTACGAGGTTTAGCCATCAATCCACGAATACCACCTAACTGTTTAATTTGTTGTTTTGAACCACGCGCTCCTGAATCCAACATCATAAACACGGAGTTGAAACCTTGTTTGTGCGTAGAGATTTCTTTCATCAACGTTTCCGTGATTCTTGTATCCACACGTGTCCAGATATCGATGATTTGGTTATAACGTTCGTTATTGGTAATTAAACCCATATTAAAGTTAGACCATACTTCATCTACTTCGTCACCTGCACCTATCAGTAATTTTTGTTTTACATCCGGAATAATCAAGTCATCAATATTAAATGACAGACCACCTTTGAATGCCTGACGGAAACCAATTTCTTTAATATCATCCAGGAACTTAACTGTAGTTGGAATATTAGTGCTTACCAATACTTCTCCAATTACCGTTTTGATGTTTTTCTTACTCAACATTTCATTGATATAACCGCATTCTGCAGGAACAACTTCATTGAATAATAAACGACCTACCGTAGTATCGATTATTTTCATTTTGAATTCGTTGCCTTCTTTTACGCGTACTCTGCATTTTACATTTGCATGTAAGTCTACCTGATTTTCATTCAATGCAATGATTGCTTCTTCAGCAGCATAGAATACTCTTCCTTCACCACGTACTTTGTCATCACCGATGGTTCGTTTACCTTTTGTAAGATAGTACAAACCTAAAACCATGTCTTGTGATGGAATAGTGATTGGTGTTCCGTTTTGTGGATTCAAAATATTATGTGAAGCCAGCATCAATAACTGTGCTTCTAAGATTGCAGCATTACTTAAAGGAACGTGAACAGCCATCTGGTCACCGTCAAAGTCGGCATTGAATGAGGTACACACTAAAGGGTGTAACTGTATCGCTTTTCCTTCAATTAATTTTGGCTGGAATGCCTGAATAGAAAGTCTGTGTAATGTTGGAGCACGGTTTAACATCACCGGATGTCCTTTCATTACGTTTTCTAAGATATCCCAGATTACTGATTCTTTTTTGTCTACTAATTTCTTGGCAGATTTTACCGTTTTTACGATACCACGTTCCAGCAATTTACGAATGATAAACGGTTTGAATAACTCAGCCGCCATATCTTTTGGCAAACCACATTCGTGTAATTTTAATTCAGGACCTACCACGATTACTGAACGACCGGAGTAGTCCACACGTTTTCCTAATAAGTTCTGACGGAAACGACCTTGTTTACCTTTCAGTACATCCGATAAAGATTTCAATGCACGGCCACCTTCTGCTTTTACTGCATTAGATTTACGTGAGTTGTCGAATAATGAATCTACCGCTTCCTGTAACATACGTTTTTCATTACGTAAGATTACTTCCGGTGCTTTGATTTCAATTAATCTTTTTAAACGGTTATTTCTGATGATCACACGACGGTATAAATCGTTCAAATCTGAAGATGCAAAACGTCCACCATCTAACGGAACTAACGGACGCAATTCTGGCGGAACTACCGGTAAGTATTGAACTACCATCCATTCTGGTCTGTTTTCTACGTGTTCGTTGGCTTCACGGAATGCTTCCACTACGCTCAGACGTTTTAACGCTTCTGACTTACGTTGTTGTGAAGATTCGTGAGATGCTTTGTGACGTAATTCACCCGATAATTTTTTCAAATCAATTCTTGACAATAAACCATGAACTGCTTCACCACCCATTTTAGCGATAAATTTATTCGGATCATCATCAGATAACAATTGATTGTCTTTTGGTAAGCCATCTAAAATATCTAAATATTCTTCTTCTGTTAAAAGATCCAGATATTTAGTTTTTTTGCTTTCACCATTAACCGGAACACCTTCTTCTGTAACACCTGCCTGGATAACTACATAACGTTCATAGTATACAATCGCTTCTACATTTTTGGAAGACAATCCCAACATGTAACCTGTTTTATTAGGCAACGATTTGAAATACCAGATATGTACTACAGGAACTACCAATTTGATGTGTCCCATTCTTTCGCGACGTACTTTCTTTTCAGTTACTTCCACACCACATCTGTCGCACACAATACCTTTGTAACGGATACGTTTGTACTTACCGCAAAAACATTCATAATCTTTTGTAGGACCGAAAATACGCTCGCAGAACAAACCTTCCATCTCAGGCTTGTAGGTTCTGTAGTTAATCGTTTCCGGTTTTTTTACTTCACCGTATGAACGTTCCAAAATGGAATCCGGAGAAGCGAGTTTCAACGTAATCGTCTTGAACTCTGTGTTGATTTTATTATCCTTTTTAAAAGGCATAGTTGTTATTTTTAAATGCTTAAAAATCTAATTACCAAAACAAAAAAACTATTCATCGAAGTCTAAATCCAATGCAAGACCTCTTAACTCATGTACTAATACATTGAATGATTCAGGAATTCCAGGAATAGGTAAGTTATCACCTTTCACAATTGCTTCGTAAGCTTTTGCTCTACCTTGAATATCATCTGATTTCACCGTTAATAATTCCTGTAAGATGTTAGACGCACCGTATGCTTCTAATGCCCAAACTTCCATCTCACCTAAACGCTGACCACCAAACTGTGCTTTACCACCCAAAGGTTGTTGCGTAATTAATGAGTAAGGTCCGATGGAACGAGCATGCATCTTATCATCCACCATATGTGATAATTTGATGATGTAGATAACACCTACGGTTGTTTTCTGATCGAATCGTTGTCCTGTTTCACCATCGTATAAGTAAGTACTTCCTAATCGAGGCAAGCCTGCTTCTTCGATATAATGTTCGATTTGTTCTACGTTTGCACCATCAAAGATTGGTGTTGCGAATTTCATTCCCAACTCTTTTCCAGCCCATCCTAAAACGGTTTCGTAAATCTGACCGATGTTCATACGAGAAGGTACACCTAATGGATTCAATACCACGTCAACAGGTGTTCCATCTTCTAAGAACGGCATGTCTTCATCGCGAACGATTTTTGCTACGATACCTTTATTTCCGTGACGACCAGCCATCTTATCACCTACTCTCAACTTACGTTTCTGAGCGATGTATACTTTAGCTAATTTCAATACACCAGATGGTAATTCATCACCTACTGTTATCGCATATTTATCACGCAAGAAACGACCTTTTTCTTCGTTGAACTTGATGTTGAAATTGTGGATCAATCGTTTGATTAATTCATTGGTTTCTTCTTCTTTCGTCCAGTCAGAAGTATCTAAGTTCTGGTAGTTTAATCCGCCTAATAATTTCTCAGAGAATTTCGTTCCTTTTGGAACTGCTTCTTCACCAAAAATATTTTTAATGCCTGATGTTGTTTTACCACCTACTAACTGCATTAATTTTGCAACTAATACTTTCTTGATTTCTTCTAAATTCAGTAAGTGAACTTTTTCTGCTTTTTCCAATTCGCTTTTTTCACGAACTTTTGAGTTCTTGTCTTTTTTCGCTTTTTGGAACAACTTAGTCGTTACTACGATACCTTCTGTGGATGGTGGTGCTTTGTAAGAAGCATCTTTTACATCACCAGCTTTGTCACCAAAGATGGCACGTAATAGTTTTTCTTCCGGTGTCGGATCTGTTTCACCTTTTGGTGTAATTTTTCCAATTAAAATATCACCTTCTTTGATTTTTGCACCAACACGAATAATACCATTTTCATCCAAATTACGTGTTGCATCTTCGCTTACGTTTGGAATGTCATTGGTTAATTCTTCCTCACCTAATTTTGTATCGCGCACATCCATTTCATATTCTTCAATATGGATAGACGTAAAAATATCTTCACGAACTACTTTTTCAGAGATTACGATAGCATCCTCAAAGTTAAACCCTTTCCAAGGCATGAATGCAACGAGTAAGTTTTTACCTAATGCTAATTCACCGTTTTGTGTTGCATAACCTTCACACAAGATCTGACCTTTCACTACTTTCTCCCCTTTACGAACAATTGGACGTAAGTTGATACAAGTAGCCTGATTGGTACGTGCGTATTTAGTTAATTTATACACTTTCACGTCGTCTTCAAAACTTACTAATTTCTCATTTTCAGTTCTGTCAAAACGAACGCGGATTTCATTAGCATCCACATATTCTACCACACCTGAACGCTCTGCATTGATTAATACATTCGAGTCAGCTGCCACACGAGCTTCGATACCTGTACCTACGATTGGCGCTTCACAACGCATCAACGGCACTGCCTGACGTTGCATGTTAGAGCCCATCAATGCACGGTTCGCATCATCGTTTTCTAAGAATGGAATTAACGATGCAGATACACCCACGATTTGATTTGGCGCCACGTCCATGTTCTGAACATTTGCCATTTCTTCGCTGTCCGTATCTACGATTGGGAAATCACCCTGATAACGGCATTTCACTTTTTTATCGGTGAATGTACCTTTATCATCTAATGTTGCATTAGACTGTGCAATGATTCTTTCGTCTTCTTCTTCCGCTGTTAAGTATTCTACTTTTCCTTCTACTTTACTTTTGGAAACTTTACGGTAAGGTGTTTCAATAAAGCCCATTTCATTCACTTTTGCGTGAACGCAAAGCGTTGAAATCAGACCGATATTTGGTCCTTCCGGCGTTTCAATCGTACATAAACGACCGTAGTGAGAGTAGTGAACGTCACGCACCTCAAAACCAGCTCTTTCACGAGATAGACCGCCGGGTCCCAGTGCAGAAATACGACGTTTGTGCGTAATTTCTGATAATGGATTTGTTTGGTCTAAGAATTGAGATAATTGGGATGTTCCGAAGAAAGAGTTAATAACAGAAGATAATGTTCTTGCGTTGATCAAGTCGATTGGCGTGAACACCTCGTTATCACGTACGTTCATACGCTCACGGATAGTACGCGCCATACGCGCCAAACCAACACCAAACTGAGCAAATAACTGCTCACCTACTGTACGAACTCTTCTGTTGCTCAAGTGATCGATATCATCAATCTCCGCTTTTTGATTTACTAATTTGATCAGATATTTTACAATAGAAACGATATCTTCTTTGGTAAGAACGATATTTTTCGGATCTAAGGTTAAACCTAATTTTTTGTTGATTTTATAACGACCAACAAAACCTAAATCATAGCGTTTATCAGAGAAGAATAATTTCTCGATAATACCACGAGCAGTATCATCATCTGGTGGATCAGATCCGCGCAACTGACGATAAATATGTTTTAACGCTTCAATTTCTGAGTTAGAAGTATCTTTTTGTAAGGTATTGAAGATGATTGAATAATCTTCTTCAGCACTTTCTTTTTGTAAGATGATAGTTTTAACACCTGTTTCTAAAATCAACTGGATATTATCTTCATCTAAATATGTATCACGCTCAAGTATTACTTCATTACGTTCGATAGAAACCACCTCACCGGTATCTTCATCCACGAAATCTTCCATCCACGATTTCAATACTCTAGCCGCTAAACGTCTGCCGATATTTTTTTCTAAAGACTTTTTGTTTACTTCAATTTCGTCTGATAATCCGAATAATTTCAGGATATCTTTATCTGAATCGAAACCGATAGCACGCAATAATGTGGTTACAGGGAATTTTTTCTTACGGTCGATGTAAGCATACATGACATTATTGATGTCAGTAGCAAATTCCATCCAAGCACCTTTAAACGGAATAACTCTTGCGGAGAAAATTTTTGTTCCGTTCGGGTGATAGCTCATTCCGAAGAATACGCCTGGTGAACGGTGTAATTGAGACACTACAACACGTTCTGCACCATTAATAATGAAGGTACCTTTATCCGTCATGTACGGAATGTTTCCTAAGAAAACATCCTGAACGATGGTTTGGAAATCGATATGTTCTTCATCATTACAAGACAATCGTAACTTTGCTTTCAAAGGTACGCTGTATGTCAATCCTCTTTCGATACACTCATCAACAGTGTAGCGTGGCGGATCCACATAATAATCCAAGAACTCTAACAAGAATATATTTCTTGCGTCAGTAATTGGAAAGTTTTCAGAGAACACTTTATACAAACCTTCTTTTGAACGTTTGTCCGGTGTAGTCTCTAATTGTAAAAACTCCTGAAAAGATTTTACCTGAATATCTAATAAATTAGGATATTCGTAAGGATGGCTTATTCTACTGAAGTTTACTCTTCCGGATAAGGTAAGACCTGATTTTTCTGTTTTTTTAGACATGCAAACTTATTAAAATTTATAAAAACAGTAAAAAGTGTCTCGGCAACCTAAGAGGTTACCGGACACTTTAAATATTTGATTCTGAATGAATTACTTCAATTCGATAGAAGCACCAGCTTCTTCTAACTTAGCTTTGATTGACTCAGCTTCGTCTTTAGAAACGCCTTCTTTGATAGCTTTAGGAGCACCATCCACTAAGTCTTTAGCTTCTTTTAAGCCAAGTCCTGTAATTTCTTTTACTACTTTAACTACACCTAATTTCTGAGCACCACCGTCTTTCAAGATAACATCAAAAGATGTTTTCTCTTCTACAGCAGCACCAGCGCCAGCGCCAGGACCAGCAGCAACCGCAACTGCAGCAGCAGCAGGTTCGATACCGTATTCAGATTTTAAAATGTCAGCAAGTTCATTAACTTCTTTAACTGTTAAGTTTACTAATTGCTCTGCAAATGCTTTAATATCAGCCATTGTTTAAAAATTTAAAATTGTTATTAATTAATTTCTTTCTTGTAATGTTTTAACGATTCCAGCCAATTTACCACCGCTTGATTTAAGGGCAGAAATGACATTTTTAGCAGGAGATTGCAATAAGCCAATAATATCGCCAACTAATTCATCTTTAGATTTAACGTTGATTAATGCTTCTAATTGGTTTTCTCCAACATATATAGCAGAGTCGATGTATGCAGCTTTTAAAGCCGGTTTATCGCCACCTGCACGGAATTGTTTGATTACTTTAGCAGGCACATTACCTGTTTCTGTGAACATGATAGCTGTAGGTCCGTGTAAAACAGGATCTAAGTCATCAGAAAACTTACCACCGGCAACTAATGCCTTTTTGATAAGTGTGTTTTTTGCAACCTGTAAGTTGATTCCTTTATCGAAGCAAATTCTTCTTAATTGGTTAATTTTCTCTACTGTTAAACCAGATGTATCTGTGAAGTAGAAAAAATTAGCATCAGAGAATTTTTTCGTTAGTGTATCAATCGTTGCTTGTTTTTCAGTCTTAGTCATTTTTTTCCTTTTACGAATTAATTATTAAATTCCCGGAATTGATTTTACATCCACTTCTATTGAAGGACTCATTGTCGTAGCAACATAAATGCTTTTGAAATAAATTCCTTTTGCAGAAGATGGTTTCATTTTTGCCAACGTTGCAATCATTTCTTTTGCGTTGTCATACAATTGAGTTGGGTTAAATGATACACGACCTACTGAAGTGTGAATGATACCGAATTTGTCGATTTTGAAAGATATTTTACCTTTTTTAACCTCACGAACAGCATCACCAACGTTTTCTGTTACCGTACCGGATTTAGGGTTTGGCATTAAGTTACGAGGACCTAATATTTTACCTAAACGACCTAATTTTGGCATTACACTTGGTGTTGCGATGATTACGTCGATATCTGTCCAGCCACCGCCGATTTTATCTAAGAACTCATCTAAACCTACATAATCAGCACCCGCTTCTTTTGCAGCAGCTTCTTTATCCGGTGGACAAAGAACCAATACGGTTTTAGTTTTACCTGTTCCGTGTGGTAAGCTAACTGTTCCTCTAAGAGCCTGGTCTGGTTTACGTGGGTCTACACCTAAACGAATGTGAACGTCAACAGAAGCATCAAACTTGGTTGTGTTTACTTCTTTTACCAAAGCAGCGGCTTGTTCTAATGAGTAAGATTTGCCTTTTTCGACTTTTCCGTCTACTGCTTTTCTTCTTTTTACAATTTTCATTTTACAAAAATTTTAGTGAGATAATAGCGTTCCAATTATGAGTGGAACTCTCTCTGCTTAATTGCTTAAGCCTGGAATGGTGCGTCACCCGTAACAGTGATTCCCATACTTCTTGCAGTTCCTGCCACCATTTTCATAGCTGATGTCACTGTAAAACAGTTTAAATCCGGCATTTTAATTTCTGCAATTTCCTTCACCTGATCCCAGGATACCGACCCTACTTTATTACGATTTGGTATTTTAGAGCCAGCTTTGGCTTTTGAATACTCTAATAATAAAGCGGAAGCAGGTGGCGTCTTGATGACGAACGTGAACGATTTATCTTTAAACACCGTGATTACACACGGTAAAATTTTTCCTTGTTTATCTTGCGTGGCAGCATTGAACTGTTTGCAGAACTCCATGATGTTCACACCTTTAGAACCTAATGCCGGTCCGATTGGAGGTGCCGGGTTTGCTTGTCCGCCTTTTACCTGTAACTTAATAAACGTTTCGATTTCCTTTGCCATATTCTATTGTTTTTCAACTTGCATAAAATTCAACTCCACCGGAGTTTTTCTTCCAAAAATTTTCACGACCACTCTCAATTTCTTCTTGTCTTCCATTATTTCTTCGATCGTACCTGTAAAATCATTAAATGGTCCATCTGTGATTTTTACATCTTCACCTACTAAGAATGGTTCATTAACGGTTCCACCTATTTCTTCCTGTTCGTCTACTTTACCGAGTATTCTGTTTACTTCGGCTTTTTTCAACGGAATAGGTTTATTTCTTTCAATGAAACTGATCACGTTTGTCATATTCTGAATATGTAAAACGATATCGCCATTCATTTTTTTAGGATCTGCTTCCATCATTAAATAACCCGGAAAGAAGTTTTTCTCATGAATCACTTTTTTCCCACCTTTCAATTTGTATACTTTTTCTGTAGGTACTATTACCTGTGGAATAATATCAGACCAGCCGGA
This sequence comes from Chitinophagales bacterium, assembly GCA_035389165.1. Lineage (GTDB taxonomy): Bacteria > Bacteroidota > Bacteroidia > Chitinophagales > JADIYW01 > JADJSS01. Next base: position 2,596 of record DAOORG010000041.1, on the reverse strand, counting down.
AAGCTTTATTTCCTTCTCGATTATATCGCGAAGTTTTTTCTCCTTTCCACTGATTACTCTCAGTACGTACCATTTTTTTTCTTCAGACATCTTCGTATATTCTAACTGACAAGACTATTTCGTCATTTTGTATATTATATCACTGAACATAATATTTGAAAACATATCCATAAGGCCAATAATTAAAGCAATAATCAATGCTGCAATGGCAACCACTGCTGCATTCGACTGTAATTCTTTCCAGGTTGGCCACGTTACTTTCGTGGTTAATTCTTCGTAAGAAGCCAGCAAATATGTTTTAATATTGTCCATTTTCCAATTTTTTTTGCACGGGCGGAGAGATTCGAACTCCCATCAGCGGTTTTGGAGACCGACATTCTACCCTTGAACTACGCCCGTCTAAAAAGTCATTAGCCACTCATTCTTATAAATGACTAATGACTAATGACGGTTTATAATTTATTTTAAAATTTCAGTTACCTGACCAGCTCCTACTGTTCTACCACCTTCACGGATAGCGAATTTCAAACCTTTTTCTAATGCTACCGGGTAAATTAATTTTACAGATAATGTAACGTTATCACCTGGCATTACCATTTCAACACCTGCAGGTAATTCAATTTCACCTGTAACGTCTGTTGTTCTTAAGTAGAACTGAGGACGGTATTTGTTGAAGAATGGTGTGTGACGTCCACCTTCATCTTTAGATAAGATGTACACTTCACATTTGAATTCAGTGTGTGGTGTTACAGAACCTGGTTTGCAGATAACCATACCACGTTTGATATCTGTTTTCTCAATACCACGTAATAAGATACCTACGTTTTCACCAGCTTCACCGATGTCTAAGATTTTACGGAACATCTCAACACCTGTACATGTAGATGTCATTGATTTTTCCTGTAAACCTACGATTTCTACCGGCTCACCAGTTTTAACGATACCTCTTTCAATACGACCTGTTGCAACTGTACCACGACCAGTGATAGAGAATACATCTTCTACAGGTAATAAGAATGGTTGATCGATTGGACGCGGAGGCAATGGAATCCACTCATCTACTGCTTTCATTAAAGCTTCGATTTGTGCAGTACCTTCAGCATCATCTTGTAAAGCTTTGATTGCAGAACCCTGGATGATTGGTGTATTATCACCATCATAACCACGTCTTGTCAATTCTTCACGGATATCCATTTCCACTAACTCTAATAATTCCGGATCATCTACCAAGTCTACTTTATTCATAAACACCACCATACGAGGTACACCAACTTGTGCAGCCAATAAGATGTGTTCTTTAGTTTGAGGCATTGGTCCGTCTGTAGATGCTACCACTAAGATAGCGCCATCCATCTGAGCCGCACCTGTAATCATATTTTTGATATAATCCGCGTGACCTGGACAGTCAACGTGTGCATAGTGTCTAGAATCTGTCTGATACTCTACGTGAGCTGTATTAATTGTAATACCTCTTTCTTTTTCTTCCGGTGCAGCATCAATAGAATCGTAATCCTTTTTTTCTGCCAAACCTCTTTTAGATAAAACATACGTAATCGCAGCAGTCAATGTAGTTTTACCGTGATCGACGTGTCCGATTGTACCAACGTTAACGTGTGGCTTATCTTTTACAAATTTTTCCTTAGCCATGATTTGTTTTTTTTAATATTTAATAATTTATTCGAATTTAATTATACTAATTTGAGCCGATGAAGGGAATTGAACCCTCGACCTCTTCCTTACCAAGGAAGTGCTCTACCACTGAGCTACATAGGCGATAGAGTTTTGAGTCGTATACGGTTCATCCACTTCTGTTTTTTAAGAGCGGAAGACGATTCGCTAACCGGCGAACTCGACCAACAGCTTTAAGACTGAACTATATAGAGCGGAAGACGAGGTTCGAACCCGCGACCTACAGCTTGGAAGGCTGTCGCTCTACCAGCTGAGCTACTTCCGCAATAAAAGACCAAAACGTATTTATAGTACATTTTGGTTTTTCAATCTTTACTCTTTTTTAAAGAACTATTTATAATTAAAAGACTTTCGTCTTTGTTATTCAAAATTTGTGGGCAGAGAAGGATTCGAACCTACGTACTCTCGCGAGGACAGATTTACAGTCTGTTGCCTTTAACCACTCGGCCATCTACCCGACAAAAATATAAGACTAGAGCCGATGGAGGGATTCGAACCCCCGACCCGCTGATTACAAATCAGCTGCTCTGGCCAACTGAGCTACATCGGCATAAAACTCATTTATTTACAAGAACTTACATCAAAAAACATAAAAGTTTCCTGATTTTCGGAGTGCAAATATACGATTTAATTCTGATTTTTTGCCATTGTGAATAAAAATCTTATGGCTTTAAGATTATTTAAAGTTTAAGGATTGGGAATTGTCTTTTCGATGGGTATTGTCGGAATTGATATTTTCGCGCGAAGACGCAAAGGTCGCTATGTGATGTAATCGAATTACGAATTCTTTTATTGTTGGTATTGGAATTTGCCAGATTTTGGGATTTTTGGATTGCTTGATGGAAAATTTCACGCAAAGACGCAAAGGTCGCAAATTTGTGTAATCGTACCACGAAATCTTTTTTGT
>DAOORG010000040.1:0-14544 GCA_035389165.1 Chitinophagales bacterium | reverse complement strand
TCACTGATGCCACCAATGCTACGTATGCTTCAACGGCAGTCATAGGCTCTATTCCAGCATATTATGTAATGGATCTCACCACTTCATACACCTACAAATGGTTTAAATTCAGTTGTTCCGTGAATAACCTTTCTAATAATAAATATTTCACGCGACGTGCAGAAAGTTATCCGGGTCCGGGCATTATTCCAAGCGATGGCATTGGTGTATTCGGAACCATTGCTTTTAAATGGCATACTAAGAATTAGCAATTTTATGTTTATATTTAAACATCCGAACCTAATATGAAACATGCGCTTCCATTTATTCTTTTGTTTTCACTATTTCTAAATAGCTGCAAAAGAGATGGTGGCAATGAAAACCAACCTTTCTATTATTCCTCAGAAGAAGAATTTATCAATAACAATGAAGGTCTTTCGGATTCTGCAATCATAGGTAAGTTAATCTTCTTTGACAAAAATCTGTCTGAGCCGGCTGGTGTGAGTTGTGCTTCCTGTCATTCACCTATGACTGGTTTTTCCGATCCGCGACATACTTCTTTTTCGGAAGGCTCTAACAATCAGCGTGGAAACAGAAATGCCAACGCCATCAACTATATGAGTTTTGCACCCAACAGAAGAGCAGAACTGGTGCGTGGAATCTGGGAAACGGTAGGTGGATTTTTCTGGGACGGCAAAGCGGAATTTTTAAATCAGCAGGCTTTGTTTCCGCTGATGAATCCACATGAAATGAATATTCCAAACTTTGGCATTGCTTCTACAAAAATTAAACATGCGCCTTATTATTCCAAACTGGAAAAACTGTTTGGCAGTGCAGCATTGGCAGATAGTCAGACGATTGTTTTCTACGCTGTCAGTTGCATACAAGCCTTTGAACAATCTCATCAGGTAAACCAATTTACCAGCAAATTTGATTTTTATCTGAAAGGTAAAGCAACCTTAACTGCACAGGAAATGCGCGGCATGCAGTTGTTTAATGACACCACAAAAGCAAAGTGCAGTTTGTGCCATATGTCATCGCCAACTTATTACGCAACGACAGATAAAATTTTATTTACAGACTATTCGTACGACAACATCGGACTGCCTAAGCATCCTGATTTAGCAGGCACTCCGGTTGACAGTGGCTTGTCAAAATTTGAGATGAATAATCCGTTAGAAGTTGGAAGATTTAAAACACCAACGTTGCGAAACATTGAGAAAACAGCACCTTACATGCATTCCGGTATTTTTAATACACTGGAAGAAGTCTTGAAATTTTACAACGAAAGAGATATAAATCCGGAATTTTCACATCCGGAAGTGGCAGAAAACATCAATACACAGGATATGGGAAATTTAGGATTAACCCAGCAGGAAATTGATGATATTATAGTATTTTTAAAAACATTAACAGACGGATATAAAATAAGTAAATAAAAGTCAATAAAATTTGCATGCGTATTCGCACATTAAACAGAAAAAACATTTACGAATTCCTTCTGAATAATCGGAATACAACATTAAAAAACAATAAAAAATAATAAGATGAAAAAATTGATGACCATCAGCCTGCTTTCTTTAATCGTATTTGCCTGCTCTAAAAAAACGGCAAGCACTGTAGCCAAAACGGAAGTTAGCGTTAAAACGGAAAGTGCCACTGTAAGCAATGCACAATACCTAGCAGGAAAAGTAGTATATGAAGCAAAATGCGGCAAATGCCATAAATTACATAGTCCGGACAGAGGCAATATGGAACAGTGGACAAAATGGATTGGCAGAATGGCACCAAAAGCTAAGCTTACAGAAGAAGAGAAACAACTTGTGACAGATTATGTTTCCGTGAATGCGTTGACGAATTAATATTTTGATAGATCCTGAAACAAGTTCAGGATGACGCGATGCGTATATTGATTCTAACAAGGTTAAACCGTCCAGGTTGTCAATCCTTCTGTAGTTAATGAGTAATTCATTACAGTTCCGCCAAGTTCACTCAGTTTTTTTATCAGTTGATATTTGTGAATATAGGGTGCGTAGAAAATCATAAAGCCACCACCACCGGCACCTGAAATTTTACCACCTGTGGCACCGCTTTGCAAAGCCGCTTCATAAATTGCATCGATAGATGCGTTGGAAATACCATCTGCCATTTGTTTTTTATGCATCCAGCCATCGTGTAGAATTTTACCGATATGGTCAACTTCACCTTTTAAAATAGCTTCTTTCATTAATACACTTTGTTCTTTTAACTGATGCATCGCATCAATAGAAGAAGATTTCTTGGCATTGACATTATCAGTTTGTTCCTGAATAATTTTGGAAGACAAACGCGATGTTTGCGTATAAAACAAAACCAGATTATGTTCCAGTTCGTGCAAAAATTTGGATTTGATGCGCAATGGATTTACAATTACTTTATCGTTGGCATAAAATTCCATGTAGTTCACACCACCAAAAGTGGCAGCATACTGGTCTTGCTTGCCGCCGGCCATTTTCAAATCTTCACGCTCAACGACATAGGCTAAGTGCGCGATATCGTATTCACCTAAAGGCAATTTCAGCCATTCTACAAAGGCACCTAAAATGGCAACTACTAATGTGGATGACGAACCTAAGCCTGAACCTGGTGGTGCATCCACATAGGTATTGATTTCAAAGGATAATGGCTTTTTGACAAAATCTTTTACGATACGGTTGTACACACCTTTTATCAAATCTAATTTGCCGTCGATAGCTAAATGTTCTTCACTTTTTAATTCGATGATTTCATTTCTGTCGATGGCATTTATAATTATTTTCCCATCTTCACGCGGTTTGATGGATGCATAGGCATATAAACTCAGCGTCGCATTTAAGATAGCGCCGCCATAAATATCAGAATACGGCGAAACATCGGTGCCACCACCGGCTAAACCGATACGCAAAGGTGCTTTTGAACGGATAATCATTAGACGAATTTACGATTTATGATTTATGATTTATAGTAATATTTCCTGAGCTATTAATCTACGGTTTAATTGGGTCAACATTCATACTCTTATTAATATTAAATAATTCATTTAATGGATATATTTGAATGGTAATACTAGATAACATTTTACCGGTTTTCCTCTTTGTTTTGCACAATTCCATTTAGGCATTCGTCTTAATAAATCACACAATTCATCTAAAACATCAGAACTGAGATTACTTTTTAATATTTTTGGTTGTCTTAAAGTTCCTGATGTGTCAATAAAGCATTTCACAATAAATTCTGAGGTAGTGACTGTATCTAAAACATTTTTAAATTGTTTTGTATTATTTCGAATGAAATAATGAAATGCGGGCCATCCACCAGGAAATGAAGGCATCACTTCTGCTCTATCAAAAATTTCTGGTTCAAATTCATAGCCATTATAACAACCTAATGTATCTGATGCCTTAATTGTATTTTGCATCAGGGAGAAAAAAATAAAACCAAGTAAAAATTTAATTTTCATATATTCATCAAAATTACACCAAACTCTTCACTTTTTCTACCATCACTTTCCAGCTATATTTTTGTTTCTCTATTAAAATATTTTGTACAAATTCTGGTTCTTTGTTTTCATTGAAGAATTTTAAAATAGCATTGGCAACATCTTGTTCGTTTGGTTCTACCACAAAACCAACTTTGTTATTTGGAACAATTTCCGGCAGTCCGCCAACATTGGTGACCAACATCGGTTTGTTGAAATGATAACAGATTTGCGTGACACCGCTTTGCGTTGCATGTTTATAGGGTTGCACCACCATATCCGCCGCGCAAAAATAGTTCACCACTTCATTATCAGGAATAAAACGTGTGTGTAACTCCAACTTATCTTTCAAATTCAAATCCTGGATTAATTTTTCGTACTCTTCTTTGTTGGAATAATATTCACCGGCAACAATTAATTGAATATCGGAATTTCTCAGCGCATCAGTTGCCATCGCTTTCAACAAAATATCCAAGCCTTTATAATCGCGTATCAATCCGAAAAATAAAATGTATTTTTTAGCAGTATCTAATTTTAATTGCTGAATAGCATCTTGTTTTGAAATCGCTTCACCATAATTATCAAACAACGGATGCGGATTTAATAAACGTGGTTTTGTTTTATCAAACACACTTAAATCATTGTACACCGAATCACTCATCGCAATAAATCCATCAACACTATTTACAAAATACTGCGTGAAAAATGTATCGCCGATTCGTTTTTCGTGCGGAATGATATTATCCAAAATGGAAATAATTTTAGTGTGTTTATTGCTTTTCACGATTCGGCAAATAGTGCCTAAACATGGTGCCATAAACGGCAACCAGAATTTCACCACTAAAACATCCGGTTTTTGTTTCCTGATTTTCAAACCCACTTTAATCCAGTTAAACGGATTGATGGAATTCACAGAAACATGTATCGTTAAATTTTCAGGTTTTGGCAACGATGAATATTGCGTGGTGCCCGGAAATAAAAACTCTGGATACTGTAAGGAAAATGTTTCAATCGTTACCTCATCTTTCTCTTGTAGAAATTCTTTTGCCAAACGTTCATTGTACGCTGCCAAACCACCACGCAATGGATGCGCCGAACCAAGAATTACTACTTTCATACCTTAATTCCTAATGGGATTTTTTAATTATTTAAAACGAATTCTACAATTTTATCACCAACTTCCGAAGTTGAATATTTTCCATGATTGATATCTTCTGTAACAAAATTTTCGTTCATGGCTTTGTCTACTGCATCTACTATGGCTTTACTTTCTTCCAGTAAACCAAAACTATATTCTAACAACATGGCTGCTGACAATATCGTTGCCATAGGATTGGCAATATTTTTTCCGGCTGCCTGCGGATAAGAACCGTGGATTGGTTCATACAATGCAATCTTATCACCAATAGATGCCGAAGGCAATACACCCAAACTACCGGCAATTACGGATGCTTCATCACTGATGATATCGCCGAATAAATTTTCAGTTAGAATCACATCAAACTTACTTGGTTTGGTAATGACTTCCATCGCCGCACTATCAATATAATTGCATTCCAATTCAATATCAGGAAATTGTTTCGCATATTCCGTTACAGTTTCGCGCCATAAACGTGAGGTTGCCAACACATTGGCTTTATCTAACAAGGTTACTTTTTTTCTTCTGTTCATGGCAAATTGAAATGCCTTTTCTGTGATGCGTAAAATTTCATCTTTAGTGTAAACACAGGTATCATATGCAATAGTTTGATCTTCGCTTCTGCCACGTGGTTTTCCAAAATAAATTCCGGAAATTAATTCACGCACCACCACAAAATCAACCCCTTTTATTCTGTCATTTTTTAAAGGTGAAGCGTCTAATAATGCGTCATAACTTTTCACCGGACGAATATTTGCATATAATCCTAAATTACTGCGCATTTTCAACAAACCTTGTTCCGGACGAACTTTTGCTGTTGGGTCGTTATCGTATTTCGGATCGCCAATGGCACCAAATAAAATGGCATCACTGGTTAAACATAATTCGTGTGTTTCATCAGGATATGGATTTCCCGTTTTATCAATAGCTGCTGCACCAATTAAACCATACTCATACGAAAATTCATGGTGGTACTTTTTTTCTATCGCTTTTAATACTTTAACTGCCTGTTCAATAATTTCAGGACCAATGCCATCTCCGGGCAAAACTGCAATCTTCTTATTCATAAATCAAAAATAAACAAGATTAAAGTATAAATTATCTAAGTTGTGTTATTAAATTTATATTGATAATGATGCAGCGTAAAGTGTTCCTTCTTTTTTTGTCTGTTCTGATGAATGTACATTCATTTGCAAACCCAATACATGATTCGAAAATAGAAAGAGCTATTTATGAAGAGCGCTATGTAACAGCATTGCAACTGCTGCAATCGTCCTTTAAAAATGCACCCTACTTAGAAAATGACTCACTTTCCTATTATCTATATCTAACGGCAGACTGTTTGTTTAAAATTCGCGCCACCGAACATTTGGAAACTATTTTAAATATGGCTGAAAACCATAAGAGTTTAATTTCACCTTATTATTTGGCAAAACTTACTGCTATAAAAGCAAATTATTTAAAGGATAAAGGTGATTTTAATCTGGCGGAAACTTTAATAATTACATCAATTAAAAATTGCAGTTTTGCAGATGTCAGAATTGATTATATGCTGTCATTAGCATCATTACATATAATAAATGGTCATTCTGAAAAAGCATTGACTTTGTATAGAAATATCGAAAGTTCATCTGCAAAGACCAAAATGCAAACCGCAACTGCCTTAAATGGAATCGGTGCCTGCTTTAATGCTATCAGTGTATATGATTCTGCGAGACAATATTATACAACTGCTTTAGGCCTTCATAAAATGCTTTTTGGGAACAATCACACAAAAACGGCACAGGTAAATTATAATCTTGCTTTACTGGATAATAAATTCGGAAACTATAGTGCATCAGAAAAAAAACTGCATGCTATTTTAAAGATTTACAGAAACAAATTAGGAGAAAAACACATCAGAACAGCTGAAGCATACGGCACCTTAGGCAGTATATACCTTCTACAAGATGACTTGCAAAAAGCATTGTATTATATCACCAAAGAACGAGATTTATTATCTGCTTTATACAACAAGAAGCATCCGGATATTGCCTATAGCTACCTGAACACCGGTAAGATTTATTTTTTTCAACATGATTTAAAAAATGCTGAACTTCAGTTAAATACCGGAATTACACTCTTGACGGAATTACAACAAACCAACAATAGCGTTTACTTGCAATTGAATATTGAGCTTTCAAAGGTATTGTACAAGAAAAAAGATTACAGAAAATCAAATGAATTATTAAAACAGCTTTTAACTACACAAAAACCTGATGACGAGTTTACTGCAGATATCTATTTACAAATGGCAGAGAATTACCTTCTCTTAAAAGAAACAGAAAAAGCTGCTATCTATTTCAATTTATCTGAAAATATCTATTCAGCAATTTATGGAAAACAGAACTTGTATTCCATTGATGCCTGGATTGGATTATCTAATTGTTTTCTGCAGAAAAAGAATTATTTGAAAGCTTCCGAATATGCTGCATTTGCCACGAGCAAAACCATTCTAAATAATAAAATCATTTTCCCTTATGACCACTGGGAATGCAAATTGCAGGAAATTATTTGTATGAAAGAGTTGCTAAAACAAGACAAAACACATAATCACTCAATACAAAAAATCAAAGAAGAGATTGAAACCATAAAACTGACCTTGCAGGAAGCCAACCAAATTAAACAAACATATTACTCAGCCGGAAGTCAGCTTTATTATGCTGAGAAAATGACAGAACTGAACCAGTTAGGGATTTATTTTCTCACCCATTTTTACAACAAAACTGATGCTTACTTTCTGGACAACTTGCTATTCTTTGCAGAGAACAATAAGGCCAACCTACTTCGAAATAAAATCATTAATTACAAAGCAACTGAAATTTTGCCCTTAGCTGAAAAAGCCAAATCATCAGTTATCACAGGAAGGTTGAATTATTTTATTTCTCTGAACGAAAACCTTGAAACACTACAATACAACATCAATGATTCCATTTTGTTTTATCAAAATTTGTACGAAACATTTTCTAAATCAATAGAAAAAAAATATCCTAAAATTTACCGGTTGAAATATGGTGAAAAACCATTAACAGCCAAACAAATACAAGAAAAGCTGGTCGAAAATCAAACGTTTCTTGAGTACATCAGTGACAATGAACGCTATTATTTGCTGGCAATTTCCAAAAAGAATATCACTTACAAAATTTGTGGCGACAAACAACATATTGACTCATTAATTTCATTACAAAACGAACACACGATTCTTCAAAAATCTAATAGTGACATCAACAAGCAAATCGCTAAACATTTGCTTCCAACAACAATGTTTAAAGAGTTGATAATATCAGCAGATGGAAAAATACACTTCCTTGCATTTGACATGTTGCCAACTGAAACAGAAAAGCTGCTAATCTATGAACATCCTACTCAATTTGCATTTTCAGCCAATACTTATTTTAATCATCAACCGAACAACGAAAAGAAAAATGTAATCGCATTTTATCCTGATTTTTCTACCTCTTCTTATGCCGTTTTAAACAGCACTAAAGAACATAATGCGCTTAAATTATTTTCTAATTACAATGTATATCATCAGCAAAATGCTACTAAATCTAATTTTATCAAAACCGCCAATAACACCGGAATTATACACATTGCTTCTCATTTGATTATTGACACCATTTCTCCATTATATTCATATTTAGTCTTTCAGCCTTCACAAAATTCTACACTATCCATCCATGAAATATGGAAACTCAGCACTAACACTCAATTGATTTCATTAGCCTGCTGTCAGAGCAATTTCGGCAAACAACAATCTGGTGAAGGTGTACAAAATTTTGCTTGGGCTTTTCATTATGCAGGCGCACACAATATCCTTTCCACACAATGGAATGCACCTGACAAATCTACCTCAGCCATTATCAGTGATTTTTACAGGAATTTACACGCTGGAATTCCTAAACAGGAAGCCTTGCGATTAGCAAAAATAAGCTATATCGAAAACGCAGATGCTATTGGAAAAGAACCGTTTTTCTGGGCAAACCTTAATTTATATGGCGACAAAAGTGCTATCGTTATTCATCCTTATTTCTTTGTAAAGTTTTGGTGGATACCTGTTTTAGTGCTTTTACTTTGTTATCTTGCAATTGTAACTTACAACAAACTCTATAGAAAAAAGAAATATGACCATCTATAAAATTCTATGGCGAAATGCCTTGGTTTATTTGATGTTATTTGTAGTACTGCTGGTCGCAGGAACCTCAGGTTATATGGTGCTACAGGATTTTCCGTTTATAGATGCGTTGTATATGACCACGATAACACTGGCATCTGTTGGCTTTTCCGAGACCAGACCGCTGGACAACACCGGAAGAGTCTTCACCATTATTCTTATTTTAGCCAACCTTGGAATTCTCACCTATGTAATAACCAAGATTTCGAGATTTCTTTTTGACGGTGAATTCATCAAGCTTTATAAAAAACTGATTATGGAAAATAAAATTGCACAACTGGAAAACCACGTTATCGTTTGTGGCTGCGGTCAGAATGGAACGGAAGCAGTAAGAGAATTAAGAAAAAGCAACTTGCAATTTGTTGTTATTGACAAAAACGAACCAAAATACATCAACGATCTTCCTTATCTGATCATTGATGATGCAACACAAGATGAAGTCTTGCTGAGAGCCGGAATCAATAAAGCAAAAGCTATCCTGGTGACATTGCCAAACGATGCTGAAAACATGTATGTAGTGCTTACCGCTAAAGAGCTGAATCCAAACGTGACTATCATCAGTCGCGCATCAAAAGATATTTCTGTGAAAAAACTGAAGTCTGCCGGTGCACACAATGTGATTATGCCGGATAAACTTGGAGGTGTTCACATGGCCAGCCTGGTTTTGTTTCCGGATGTCAAAGAGTTTATTGATGTCATGAGCACTTATCAAAACAACGGAACAAAAATTACAGAACTCGTTCCCACCAAATCACAAAGCTTGCAAGAGCTGAATTCCTGGCAAATTTGTGGTGCAACTGTTCTTGGAATAAAACAGCAAAATGGTGAATATATCGTCAATCCGTTATGCAGCTACCAAATAGAACTTACTGACAGAATTATTGCCATGGGCAAGAAAGAACAAATCAATAATTTGAAAAAAATTGTCTAATGTCATTTTTAATACCAATTATACAGCATAAATTTAAGACATGTTGCTGCCATTAGAATATCACTTTCCGGACAATACCGTTTCTGCAAAGCGGCTTGATAAATTATTGGCAACCGGTTATTTCAGAACCGGCAACTATTTGATGCGCACTCGTGTACTTTATTTTAATGATGAAATTTTGAACACGCTACATATTCGCATACTTTTACAGCAACATCAGTTTTCAAAAAGCCTGCAGAAAATCCTGCGCAAAAACAACGCAAAATTTACTTACACTATACAGCCTTATAATATTACTATTGAAAAAGAATTATTGTACAAAGAGCATAGAAAACGGTTTAAAGGCAATGCATCTAACAGCCTTTCCGGATTTATGTATGACAATTACAATAAAAATATTTTCAATACACTTGAAATCAATATTTACGATGACGGCAAACTAATCGGATATAGTTTCTTTGATGTTGGCGTTACCAGTATGGCAAGTATTATTGGCATTTTCGACCAGCAATATGCAGCGTACAGTTTAGGAATTTACACCATGTTGCTCGAAATGGAATACGCAAAATCCATGCAATTCAAATACTATTATCCGGGTTATGTAGCCTATGAGCCGTCACAATTTAATTACAAACTGCGGCTGGCTGATAGTTTTGAATTTTATGACTGGTACAGTAAGCGCTGGATTTCATTTGAAAAAAGATATAAGAAAACGAAGGTCAATGATTTCTTTAACGAAAAAATAGAACAAGCTAAAAAGTGGCTCGACACTTTTCAGTTGCCATACAAAGAATTATTTTATCCATATTTCTACATGGGTAGCATGTATCCAAAATCAGATTGTGTAAAAGGTGTTCATCACCTGCTGATTCAGGATTTTGATATAGAAGGCTTGTATTATATTGTAGAATTTCATCCTGAAAAAATGGCACTGATGCTGTCCGGTGTTACAGTACATAAATATCAGTTCGAAGAATACATCGACTTTTCAGAAACATATGACACAAAGAAATGGAAACGTGTGTTATTGTATCTGCATCCAACCATAGTGGTGCGCAATGAATATGAATTGTATGCAGGCTATATTTTTCTGCAGGATTTGTTTAAACAGCATTTATTGCCACCACCGATTCCTAACACAGAATTCCGCAATCCAAACATAAACAGGTAACAATTACAACTATATTTTTCGTATCTTCACTTTATGGATTTGATGCAGATTATTCCGACAGCGCAACGTGTTTTAAAACATTACGACATCACCTTTCTCACACCGAAAGAATGGGCTACGCTGATTCAGTACGGCTCGCTGAAAACATTCAAAAAAGGAGAAAATTTCATCACCGCAAATCAAATTAATACTAAAATTGCCTTTATCCTGAAAGGCGGTTTCCGTTTTTTTTACGAAAAAAATGACAACGAAATCACTTGCTTACTTGGCTTTGAAAACAACCTGATTGGCAGCTTTGAATGTAATATTCTGAAACAACCTTGCACACAAACCATACAGGCAATTGAAGACAGCGAACTGTTTATTATTGATTACAAAGATTTAGAAAAACTGTACGATAAAAGTCCTAAGTTTGAGCGCGTTGGCCGACTGATACTGGAATATTATATGGCATTTATGCAACAACGCATCACCTCTTACTTGTTAGATACACCTGAAGAACGCTACATGCGTCTGATACGCGAAACGCCGGATTTACTCAATCGGGTTCCGTTGCAATATATTGCTTCGTACATTGGTGTTACACCGGTTTCGCTGAGCAGAATTCGCAAACGTATTTTGAAAAAATAATTCCATGAAGTTTATTCTTGCCTTTCTTTTTTGTACAATTTATACAGGAGCATTCTCTAAAGAGGACATCATAGAAAAAATGGCAACTGCAGTTTGTCATTGCCTTAAAGAAAAGGAAATAAAACCAGGTGCTACTTCATACACGACCTGTGTTTTGGAAGAATTAAAACCACATAAAAATTCCATCAAAAAACTCATTAAAAAGATTATACGACAAGACAATAAAGGTGAAGATTTAGAAGCGCTCGATGCTTTTAATGAAGCATTTGAGAGCGCCATGAATAAAACCTGCCCGGGTCAGGCTGTTGACTATAGCGACATCTTCAATGATTTGCTTAAATAAAAAAAGCGAAGTTATCGCTTCGCCTTCTGATTCCTTTCAATTTTTATTTATAATACTGCGCTTTCGTATATTTTTTCGGCACGTATTTTCTGTTGATTAACGGCTCTCTGTTTCTGTTTAAGAAAGATTCACCTGCTTGTCTGTCGCGGTTGATTAATGGCTCTGTGCGCACATTCACCAGTTTTTTATTAGGATCAAAATTCGGATTGACTTGTTTGGAAGTCGTGTTTGTTGTTTTTGCAACCGGATTTCCTGCGTGTGCAAAGTTTACAGTTGTAATCATTAAAGTAAGGATAACTGCTGCTGTTCTGATGATGTTGTTAGTTGTGTTTTTCATGATAATTATTTTTAGTGTTATTTGATGTTGTAAAGTTATGCCGGAACAGCTCCGCACACGTCAGGGAATCACACGATAAATAAAATTCAGGGTTTTCCTTAGGAAGGATTTTTGCGCAAAGTCGCTAAGAATACGATTTCATTTCGAGTCAGTGAGAAATCTTGTTACAGCTAATATCATTCTGGATTTATTACCAAAGCGGCTTAATTAAATCTATGATTTTTCGGTCATCCGGCACTGTTTTAACAACAGGTTCAAAAGGCTCTTTCAACATAGTGCACTGATTGAAATCGCCTAAGTAGTGTATAATATAGTGTTGTTCTTTAAAGACCCTGGCTCTTCTGGATGAGAGCGAGAAATCTGTTTTGCCGTTTATTTTAATTTCTACAGGTTGATGTTCTTTTATTGTACACAATTTAAAATTCTCTCTTTCTGGTGTGCCCACTTCAAAATAATCGTATTTCAAATGAAGTTCCGGCTCGTCCATCATTTTTAATTCGAAAATATCCAGTTGATTTGGCCTTGTCGTTCTGAAACAATAATTGGATTCCTTAGTACGTGAGAAATTATGAGATTGAATGGAATTATCATCTTCCAGAATAACAACATCACAATGAGCAAAATCAGGAAGCTGTAAAATCTGTTCCGGCAAATAAAGTTCATTTTCTTGCACAAAGCCGGACTTCGACGGAATAGGTTTCCAGGTCATAGCATCTTTCCGTACTTCAAATGATTTCTCTTCTTTGCTGTAAATATTAATATTCCGAAATACCTGAATGACTTTGATTGGATTTTTGAATTGGATTTGTTGGGTTTTCAAAGTGTTTCTTTTGTAGTTAAAAGTAGCACTAAACTTGCAAATACTAAATAAAACCCTTTAAATAAAGTCAATGTTTTGCTATATCGTGCAAAGACACGATATTATTATAAAATATAAATGTTTAATAGAAAGGTGAAAGCGTGACATTATTCTATCCAATCAAACAGATATTTTTCATCATAATCTACATTAAATTTTGTCAGAAAATCAATGTATTCATCTTTAAACGTTTTCTTTTTATGATGTTCTTCCTGGTTCAATATATATTGATATACATTCTCGATGTGTGAATGAGAATATGAAAATGCACCATAACCTTCTTGCCAGGAAAACTTTCCTTTTACAAATTTATTGTCATTGATAAAATTAGACGAATTGTTTTTTATATCTCTGACTAAATCTGATATTGACATAGCTGGCCGCAATCCAATAAATGCATGAATATGGTCAGGCATACCATTTACAATAATAGACTTTTGACCTTTGCCTTTTATAATTCCGGCAATGTATTTATGTAAATCCTCTTTCCATTCTTTGCTAATTAAATTTTCTCTGCCTTTTACAGCAAATACAACCTGAATGTAAATTTGTGAAAATGTTCCTGGCATTTTATTTCTTTTAATGATTTTTATAATCATATCACCACTTCGTGGTTACGGTAAACGATTATTTATTCTATAATCATGCCACCACTTCGTGGTTAATAATATATAATCAAAAATACAAAATATTTATAAATCGCGAAGCGATGAAACTATTATAATAGTTGAATTAATGAAGAATGCAAACGCCGAAGGTGTGATATTATTTTTGAATTTTCTTTCTAATTAAAATAAAAAGAACAGTAACAAAGCCATAAGAAATCATTTGTAAAAAAGGAATCAAAATATTTCTAATATACCAAGGCTCTTCATAAATCCATTTTGATGGCAGGAAATCTCTATTAAATGATATAATAATTGAGACTATTGATTCAAACCACATAAGTGACAAAATAAAGAGAGAAACTAATATAGTAGCGAGAATACTTCTTCTAAAATATTTAAACCAAAAAATCAGCGGTAGAATCAATGTAAATAAAAATAATCCGAAATAGAATTGATAATTCAAGACACCATATGCTCTACTTGCAAATGCATAGCTTTCATACATATTCCCAGAATACCAAGCTGTAAAGATTTCTATAAAATAGTAAAGAAAAACAACTAAGGTAAGTGAAGAAAATAAAATATTTGAAGCTAAAATCAAACTAGAATAAAATTCATCCGATTTTATTTTTCTCCAAAATATCAATATATATAATAGACTAAAATATGGATAACCTGAGACAACATTACTTAAAATACTTACGAAACTAGTATCCATCAAACCTCCACGCTATTATTCCTTGCCACTTCACCTAAGAAAGTTCCGGCTTCAGTCATAGTGCGCTTGCCGGTTTCAAAGTCTACACTTACCAAACCAAAGCGATAGTATTGTCCAATAT
>DAOORG010000039.1:0-14836 GCA_035389165.1 Chitinophagales bacterium | reverse complement strand
ATAGTTATTAAAAATTAAATTTTTGATTCTCGATTATAATCTCGTTTATAAATCTTACTTTTGTTACTTATTAAAAACACAAGTTTAAGCGTACAAAAATGGGATTATTTAGCTTCCTGAACAAAGAAATAGCGATTGACCTTGGAACGGCCAATACGTTGATAATATACAAAGACCAGGTAGTTGTGGACGAGCCGTCAATAGTTGCGATTGACAAAAAAACAAATCAGGTAATTGCAGTAGGAAAGAAGGCGATGCTGATGCATGAGAAAACACATGCCAACATCGAAACCATTCGTCCGTTGAGAGATGGTGTAATTGCCGACTTTACAGCGGCAGAAGCCATGATACGTGGGTTTATCTCCATGATTACGGAAGGAAACCGTTGGTTTCGTCCGTCGTTGACGATGGTTATCTGTATTCCATCAGGTATTACAGAGGTGGAAAAAAGAGCAGTAATAGAAAGTGCGGAGCATGCCAATGCCCGTGAGCGATATTTGATTCACGAACCAATGGCAGGTGCTTTGGGTATTGGTCTGGATGTGGAATTGCCGGAAGGAAACATGATTATCGATATAGGTGGTGGTACCACAGACGTTGCCGTAATTGCATTGTCCGGTATTGTTACCGACCAGTCTATCCGTGTGGCAGGAGATGATTTTACGATGGATATCGTGGAATATGTAAAACGCCAGCACAATATTTTAATTGGTGAACGTACGGCTGAGCAGGTGAAAATTCATGTGGGTTCTGCGTTGCAGGATTTAGAAAATCCACCGGAAGATTTTGCTGTTCACGGACGAGATTTATTAACCGGTATTCCAAAACAAGTTACAGTAGCCTACAGCGAAATTGCAGGTTGTCTAGATAAATCAATTTCTAAGATTGAGGAAGCCATCATGAAAGCGCTGGAGTCAACGCCGCCGGAATTAGCTTCAGACATTTACCGTAAAGGTATTTACCTGACAGGTGGTGGTGCTTTATTGCGCGGGTTGGATAAGCGAATTGCCATGAAAACAAAATTGCCGGTGAAGGTGGCAGATGATCCGTTGCGTGCGGTGGTGCGCGGAACCGGAATCGCTTTAAAAAACAGACACCGTTACACCTTCCTGATGAGTTAAGATAATGCGCAGCATATATTATTTATTTACTCGTTTCTATGTACTCATATTTTTTGTGCTGTTGGAAGTATTTGCACTTACATTAGTTTACAAATCTCATAAATACCAGGAAGTACGTTTTCTGAATACTTCAGGTGCTTTTACAGGAACCGTTTTAGATTATGTGAACGAAGTGAACACATTCATTCATTTGGGTACCAACAACAAAATTTTAATGGAAGAAAATACGCGACTGAAAAAATTGGTCGCATATCAGAATGTTTATCCGGATGATTCTTCTCTTCCAAAAAATTCAGGCACCTATCATTTTGATTATATACCTGCTAAAATTGTCAATAATACCATAAATAAAAGCATCAATTATATTACTATCAATAAAGGCAGTAAAGATGGTGTTCAAAAAGGATTAGGTGTTATCAGCAGTAATGGTGTGGTCGGCATTGTGACAAATGTTTCTGAAAATTTCTCTTTAATCATGTCTGTAGTGAGTGTGAAATCATTGATTGGCGTTCGTCATAAAAAAACAAATGCCTTAGGCAATCTGAGATGGAACGGAGAAGATCCTTACACACTTCAGATAGATGGACTCAGCAAAACCTTGCCGATTAAAAAGAATGATACAATTCTTACTGCGGGTTTTTCATCCATCTTTCCGCCGGAAATTGTGGTGGCTATAGTGAAGCAACTGGAACCGGATGAGAGTACCAGCTTTTATAACATGGACGTACGTTTGACCAACAACATAAATACGTTGAGTTATGTGTACGTGGTAAAAAATGAAAAGAAAAAAGAACTCGATTCTTTGCAAATACAAATGATCAATGAATAGTAAATTCATCATAACAAACAGCATCCGTTTTGTATTGCTCATCGCTTTACAAATATTGTTGTTAAATGAATTACCATTAGGAAGGGTGTATGTAATGATTTATCCGTTAACGATTTTGCTGTTGCCGGTTTTTACTCCAAGATTAGTGGTGTTGCTCTTAGCTTTTTTCACCGGATTAATTATTGATATTTTCAGCAATGGTGGTGGTTTGCACACAGCTACTTTAACAGCCATCGGTTTTTCCAGAAGTTATATGCTGGATACCTTTCAGCCACGTTCCGGTTGGGATAAACTGGACGTTCCGAATATTTCTCAGCAAGGTGTAACATGGTTTTTCTATTATTCACTCATCATGTTTACGATGCATCATTTTCTTTATTTTTTTCTGGAAGTATTTTCCTTTGCTAACTTTTTCTCTACTATATTTAGAACATTCTTGAGCTTACTGGGTTCCTTGTCCATCGTCTGGATAATCAGCCTTTTCTTCATGAGAAACACGAGAGAATAATTGACTACAAATGCGGCGTGGAAATGAAAGCGGAATACTGGAGAAAGCGATCTTTATTGCTGCGGTTATTCTTATTGTCAAACTATTTTTCCTGCAGGTTTTAACACCGGGTTACAAATTAAAAGCACATGATAATGTGGTTAAAAAAGTAACCGTCTATCCTTCACGTGGTCTGGTTATCGATCGCAAAGGAAAAGTGATGGTCTATAATGATGCGGTGTATGATATTTTAGTACAATGGAATATCACCAAAAATTTAGACACACTCAGGTTGTGCGAATTATTGAATACAGATATGGCGTTTGTGCGCAAAAAGTTAGATGAAATAAAACGGACAACACCCAACAAACCTACACCATTTATTAAGCTTTTAGATCCGCAAACATTTGCACGTTTTCAGGAACATTTATTTGAATTTCCATCATTTTCTTTTCAAACAAGAACTGTGAGACGCTATCCATTCCATGGAGGCGCTTCCGTATTGGGTTATTTAAGTGAAGTAACAGAAAATAATATTGAACAATCTTCAGGTTACTATGAATTAGGTGATTACATGGGTACTACAGGATTAGAGCAATTTTACGACAGTTTATTACGTGGCGAAAAAGGATATAATTTTCAGGTAGTTGATGTTAAGAACACCTACAAAGGAAAATACAAAGACGGTAAAGACGATAAAACTCCGGTTGCCGGCTGGGATATGGTGTCCGGCTTAGACGCTGAATTACAAGCTTTCGGAGAAAAACTGATGCAAGGAAAAGTTGGCGGTATCGTTGCTATCGAACCTTCAACCGGTGAAATTCTGGCTTATGTCAGCAGTCCCGGTTATGACCCAAACTTATTGACAGGTCGTTATCGCAGGCATAATTTCAATATTTTATTCAAAGATTATTATAAGCCGTTGTTGAACCGACCTATTCAGGCCATGTACCCGCCGGGTTCTACCTTTAAAGCAACAGCTGCATTGGTGATGCTGCAACAACATACACACGATGAAAAATGGGCATGGTTTTGTCCGGGCGGTTATCGCGTTGGAAGCCATGTGGTAAAATGCCACGGTTCACATGGAATACCAGATGTGCAAACCGCATTACAGTATTCCTGTAATTCCTATTTCTGTAAGATTTATAATGATTTTATCATGGATTCGACATTTGCATCACCGGCAATCGGATATCAAAAGTGGTGGGATATGACCAGTCAGTTTGGGTATGGTAAAAAATTAGGAATAGATTTAAAAGGTGAGAAAAAAGGAAATCTACCATCAGTTAAATATTACAACAAAATTTTTGGTGAAGGAAAATGGAGAGCAGCTACTGTTATATCCAATTCTATCGGACAAGGCGAAGTGCTGGCTACACCTTTACAGCTTGCAAACGCCATGGCCATCATTGCCAATAGAGGATATTATATTACACCAAAAATTTGCCGCTATTTTGTAAAAGATAAAAAATACCGAGTTTCAAAAAAACAAAAATTTATTACAAATGTAGATTCTGTTTATTACAGATATGTAGCAGAAGGCTTGGAGAAAGTAGTGGAAGCAGGTACTGCCAGAGGTGCAAAAATTCCGGATATATCTTTTTGCGGAAAAACAGGAACGGCACAAAATCCGCATGGAAAGGATCACTCTATATTTTCAGGCTTTGCACCAAAAGATAATCCAAAAATTGCCATTGCCGTGTTTGTCGAAAACGCCGGATTTGGTGCTACCTACGCAGCGCCAATAGCCTCATTAATGGTAGAAAAATACCTGAATGATACCATAGCAAAAAAACGAATTCCTTTGCAGGAAAGAATGTTTAAGGCTAAATTGATAAAAGACATGGAAGTTGGAATTCCTAAAACACCGGAACAACTGAGACAAGATTCACTGGCAAAAGTAAAAGCAAAAAATGATCGAATAAAATTTGTGGAGGATTCAATAAAAACAGCCAAACAAAAAAGTAAGGACCAAAAAGAAAAAGCAAAACAAGATACTTCAGCCATTAATAGAAAAGAAGAGGAGATTTTTCAGGAATGATAGCGCAAAATAAAAGAGCATATGATCCGATAGACAGCACTGTGCTGTATTGTTACTTATTTCTGGTAATACTGGGTGTACTTTCCATATTTGCTACGGAATATAATGGTGCAGTTACTTCATCCTTTTTTGATTTTAAACACAGTTATATAAAGCAGGCATCTTTTGCCATTGTTGCAGGCTTAATGTTTTTTGTCATATTGGGATTTGACAGAAGAATCCTGCAACTGATATCCTATCCAATGTATGGTGTCATAATTTTATTACTGGCATCTGTTTTAGTGATAGGTGAGAAAACCAAAGGTGACCAAAACTGGATTAATCTCGGATTTTTCAAACTGCAGCCAACTGAATTTGCAAAATTTGCTACGGCAATGGCGCTGGCTAAATATTTTGACACACCCAACATGCGGTTTGTCACACGAAAAGAACACTTAACTGCTTATGCTATATTAGGCTTGCCACTATTATTTGTAGCCGCTCAGGGTGATGCCGGTTCTTGTCTGGTGTTTGCTGCTTTTATTTTTGTGTTAAACAGAGAAGGCTTATCGGATTTAGTAATTTATCTGGGATTGTATATAATTCTTGTTTCTGTGTTGTCACTAATGATAAACCAATACATTATAATTGGAATTTCTATTGCCT
Source organism: Chitinophagales bacterium (assembly GCA_035389165.1). Classification (GTDB taxonomy): domain Bacteria; phylum Bacteroidota; class Bacteroidia; order Chitinophagales; family JADIYW01; genus JADJSS01. The sequence continues at coordinate 9,710 of DAOORG010000039.1, read as the reverse complement.
TGTTTTGCGTGCTGATATATTGGAACTGGCTGAATAAGCAATTTGTAAAGATCCTTACAGTGCTAATGATTGGTACGAGTTTATATACCTATTCTGTAAGTTATATTTTTAACAATGTTCTTGAAAAACATCAGCGCGACAGAATTAATGTTATACTTGGAAAAGAACTTACAAAAGAAGCTAAACGTGGTGTAGCTTATAACCTTAATCAATCGAAAATTGCTATTGGTTCAGGCGGTATAGTTGGAAAAGGATATTTACAAGGAACGCAAACCAGATATAATTATGTACCGGAAACCAGTACTGACTTCATATTCTCAGCCATTGGAGAAGAATGGGGTTTTCTGGGTTCACTGGTTTTAATTGCAGTGTATGTAATTATGTTACTGCGATTGTTGTTGCTTGCGGAAAGGCAACGGAGTCCTTATGGCAGGGTTTATATATATTCTGTAGTAGCCATTATTTTTACGCATGTAGTAATTAATATAGGTATGACGATCGGATTGTTGCCGGTTATTGGTATACCATTGCCTTTTCTCAGTTACGGAGGTTCTTCATTATTGTCCTTCACTTTTATGATTGCAACAGCCTTAAAGCTGGATAGCGAACGCAGGATGACGCTCCGATAAATAGAATTTTTCAGTAAGAAATAATGCTTTTGGTATCCATCTGATTGATGTAGAAGTGTAACATTTGTAACTGACATCTGGCCAAATCAGTTGTAAATTTGTTTAGTAAAGTGAAAGCTAAAAGCAGCAATTTGCAAGTAATACAACTTTCAAGTTTTGTTTTTAGTGTTTGATAGACAAATTTTAACCTAACAATAGTATTTATGACAAGCACATTCATTTATAATCTTACCAATAACTGGAATTTAATTCGCCTGATACGTTTGGCTTTAAGTATAATCATAATTGTACAGGCTGTACAACTCAGAGATATGTTATTTGGTGCTTTTGGAACTTTTTTTCTTTATCAGGCATTAACGAATACAGGTTGTTGTGGCAGCAATGGGTGCGCGCCATCCACAACACAGAAAGTAAATAACCAATCAGAAGAAATAGAATTCACTGAAGTAAAAAATCAATAAGATGGAAACAGCTAATAAAACAAAATCATTTCACGAATACATTAATGAAGATAAACCTGTTTTGGTAGATTTTTATGCCGATTGGTGCGGACCTTGCAAAGTGGTGCATCCGATTTTGGACGAACTGAAGGTTAAAATGAAAGATCAGGTGGTAATTCTTAAAATAAATGTAGATAAAAATGCTAAAGTAGCTGCAAAATATCAGATACAAAGTATTCCAACATTGATTTTGTTTAGAAATGGAAAAATAAAATGGAGACAATCCGGTGTCGTGCCATTAAAACAATTGGAACAAATAATTTTACAACACAATAATTAAATCAGTATGTCAGAACCACATTTTTATGAAGTAGCCGTACAATGGAAAGCCGATAGAAAAGGAATCATGAGCTCTCCAGTTTTAACAGATAAGATTGAAGTAGCCACACCACCTGAATTTGCGAAAGGAATGGAGAAGATCTGGTCACCGGAACATTTATTGGTAGCTGCCGTTAATAGCTGTCTGATGACAACATTTTTAGCCATTGCAGAAAATTCCAGGCTGGAATTTGTTACATTTGATTCTAATGCTATCGGCAAATTAGAAATAGTAGATGGAAAATATATGATTAGTGAAGTGGAATTAATGCCGGTCGTAGTCATTTCTAATGAAGCAGATAAAGAAAAAGCAGAACGTGTTTTAGTAAAATCAGAAAAAGCATGTTTGATTTCTAACTCTGTAAAATCAACAATAGTATTTAAACCAGTAATAAATATCGCATGAACATAAAATTTATTTCTTTCCTGTTTTCCATTTTACTGCTTACAATATCCTGTAATTCACAAAATGCAGCGCAGGCTTTAAATCCTGTTGCTTTCAGCGAGAAAATGAAAACATCACCGGATGCCGTTGTCTTAGACGTTCGCACACCTGGCGAATTTTCCGGTGGATTTATTGCAAAGGCAACCAATGTAAATTTCAGTGATGCTGATTTTAAAAGTGAAATTTCTAAACTCGATAAAAATAAAACGTATCTGGTGTATTGTTTATCCGGAAAGAGAAGCGGAGCTGCTGCAGGTTATATGCGAAGTATTGGATTTAAAGATGTCATCAATCTGGAAGGTGGAATTTTAGCATGGCAAAGTAACAACTTACCATTGACAACCGAAGTTGCTTCACCTTCAGATAAAATTTCATTTGAAGCATATACACAAATGATAACTTCAGATACTGCGGTTTTAGTGGATTATTTTGCGCCATGGTGTGCGCCATGTATTAAAATGAAACCGATGCTGGAAGAAATTGATAAAGAATATGCAGGTAAAGTAAAAGTTATTCGCCTGGATATTAACGAAAATAAAGAATTAGCAAAAAAATTAAAGATTGTGGAAATTCCGATTTTAAAGATATTCATAAAAGGAAAAGAAACCTGGATGCATCAGGGATATATTGAAAAAGCAGACTTGATTAAACAGTTTTAACATTAGTTTTATGGTTTTTTAGAGCGTGTTATCTATGATAGCACGCTCTTTTTTAGTTTAATAGTTGACAATTTAAATAATAAGGTTTATATTTGACGTATGTTTACGACATACGAAATTTATAAACTTTAAAAAATGTACGCTAAAGTAGAAAACTTCACCAACGAACATCAGGAAATGGCGAGATTTGCCAAGCTGTTTGCGCATCCTGCAAGGGTAGCCATCATAGAATATCTTGCAAGGGAAAATAAATGTATTTCTGGCGATATATCTAATGAACTTCCGCTCAGCAGAACAACGGTGTCTCAGCATTTGCAAGAGCTTAAAAATAATGAATTAATCACCGGTGAAATTGAAGGACAAACGGTTTGCTATTGCATCAACTGGAAAACATACAACAAAGTGCAAAAGATGTTTACAAAGTTCTTTGATAAAGTTGTTCAACATAAAAATAATTGTTGTTAATCATTAAATATATACACATGAAAATATCAGTATTAAAAAATCACCTTGAAAACCTGACAGAATTAAATTTTAAATTACCTGACGGAACTTTTGTGCCGGCACATTTTCATTTAACTGAAATTGGGTTGATGACGAAACATTTTGTTGACTGTGGTATTTCCATTCATCACGACAAATGGGCTACACTGCAATTGTGGGTGTCCAATGACACCGATCACAGATTGCAACCGGCAAACTTTCTGAAAATTATCAATAATTCAGAAAAGATAATTGGCACAGAAGATTTAGCCGTGGAAGTAGAATATCAGTCAGATACTATTGGCAGATACGGCCTGGAATTTGACGGCAGCAATTTTGTACTTACGGTAAAACAAACAGATTGCCTGGCTCAGGATAAATGTGGAATTCCGCAGGAAAAACCTAAAGTACTAATGGCAGAATTGTCGAATTCGAATCAGAGTTGCTGCACACCTGGTGGAGGCTGTTGTTAACCACTAAAATTAAATAGTAGTATGCAAAATGTACAAATGAATACAGTGAAGAAACTTTCTTTTCTTGATAAATATCTAACTGGTTGGATTTTTCTGGCTATGATTGCAGGTGTCAGTCTCGGATATTTTTTCCCATCCATTCCAATGCGTGTCAATTTGCTGACTTCCGGAACCACGAATATTCCATTGGCAATCGGACTTATTCTAATGATGTTTCCGCCACTGGCAAAAGTAAAGTACGAAGAAATCGGAAAAATATTTAAACATCCTAAATTATTGTTGGTTGGTTTATTTCAAAGTTGGATAGTCGGCCCTTTTCTTATGTTCATTTTGGCAACGGTGTTTTTACATAATTATCCGGAATACATGACTGGATTATTGTTGATTGCTTTAGCACCTTGCATTGCCATGGTTTTAGTATGGAATGATCTGGCAAAAGGAGATAATGAACTCGCTGCAGGTTTAGTGGCATTTAACAGTATTATGCAGATTCTATTTTACAGCACCTATGCATGGTTTTTTATTACCGTATTGCCGCCAGTGTTTGGTGTCAAAGGATATCAGGTAAATATAGAAATCTGGCAGATTACAAAAAGCGTATTAATTTATTTAGGAATTCCGTTTTTCTCAGGAATGATAACAAGATTTGTACTCATAAAGCTCAAAGGGGAAGAATGGTATACCACTAAATTTATTCCAAGAATAAGCCCAATCACATTAGTAGCATTGTTGGCCACCATAATTTTAATGTTTAGTTTAAAAGGCGAGTTGATCGTGCAAATTCCAATGGATGTGCTTTTAATTTCTGTACCATTAACTATTTTCTTTGTACTGATGTTTTTCTCCACTTTTATATTGGTGAAATTTTTAGGTGGAAATTATAAAGAAACCACCACACTTGCTTTTACAGCCGGTAGCAATAATTTTGAACTTGGAATCGCAGTTGCCATTGCTGTTTTTGGTATTCATTCAGGTGCCGCTTTTGCTGCTGTTATCGGTCCGCTGATTGAAGTGCCGGTTTTAATTTTATTAGTAAATGTAGCACTCAAACAAATGCATAAATTCAAATGATATGAGCATGATGGAATTAGTACACCAAACGAAATGTTTAAGATGCGAAACAAAGTTCTATATCACAAATAAAAAAATAAGCAGATGTTATAAATTCCATCTGCACAAGTAAAAATAAGTTTAAACAGATGAAAAATATACTCGTCTTATGTACAGGCAATAGCTGCCGTAGCCAGATGGCACATGGTTATCTCGAATATTTTGCACAAGGAAAAGCAAAGGTTTATAGCGCTGGTGTAGAAACACACGGCGTAAATCCTAAAGCTATCTATTTTATGCAGGAAGATGGAATTGATATTTCAGGTCATACATCAAACAATATATTGGAATACATGGATGTTAAATTTGATTTTGTCATTACGGTCTGTGACCATGCAAAAGAAGTATGTCCGTATTTTCCGACTAATGCAATAATGCTGCATCATAATTTTGAAGATCCGTCAAAAGTGAATGGAACAGAAGAAGCAATCGCTGCCTCATTTCGAAATGTAAGAAATGAAATTAAAGAGTATTGCAGAAAATTTGTCGAAGATAAAATTGGTTAAATAAATTTTCCCTGCTGATCTTCCGGAACATCAGCAGAAAGTCGCTGTCTGTAAATATCTATTATAATTTTTATGACCACAAACAAACTTACAGTGGCAATCATAGCATTTTTGTGATTCCAGTGCAGGTTTTCTGTAGCACCTTGATATAAAAAAGTGCCTAAGACAACTACAAGATGTACCACAAGTATGTGAGGTTCCAATATTATAAAATTATCTTCCGGTTTTGCATTTTTATAGGCTCCGTTTAACAGGAATAAAACAACAAACTCTACAATATTGTAAACCAGAAAACTGAGTAAAGTTATTTTGTAAAAATTACCTTTCAGGAAGATAACGTCAAATAGTTGAATTCCGGAACCATCACTGTTTTCTTTACCACTGATTAAAAAACCAAGAAACACGACAATAAATATAAGATAGAAGAAAAAGATGCCGGTTCTGAAGGCAAAAAATCGTAATGCAATTGTTAATTTGCTAAAGAAGGTAGCTTCTTCATCGCCTTCTGCAAACATGATTTTTAATAATTGGAAAGTACTGATGATTAATAATTCTAACCAGTAAATATAAACTACAGAAAAGATGGTCCAGTTGTAATGAATAACACCATAAAGCGGAAACAGATTAGAGAAAATAATCAGCGGCAACATCACGTTTTTATTGGCCGTCTGCTCGTTAACTTTATTGTTATGTTTCATCAGTTGGTTTTTGTCTTTCAAATATAATTGCTAAATTTCAGATATGCCAAACAGAGATGTACACAATATGAGAGAAAGTTACGAATCTTCTTTTTTACTGGAAGAAGATTGTGACGCGAATCCGTTTCATCAATTTGATAAATGGTTTCACCATGCCGTAGAATCGAAGCTACCGGAACCCAATGCTATGACACTGGCAACAGTCGGCAAAGATGGTCAGCCTGCTGCAAGAATTGTTCTGCTAAAAAGTTTCAGTAAACATGGTTTTGTTTTTTACACCAACTATGAAAGTCGCAAAGGAAAGCAGATGCAGGAAAACGATAAAGTATCCTTGTTGTTTTGGTGGCAGGAACGACAAGTCAGGATTGAAGGTGTCGTTAATAAAGTTGATAGAGCTGCGGCAGCAACCTATTTTCATTCTCGTCCAAAAGGAAGTCAAATCGGAGCACTGGTTTCGCCACAGAGTCAGGTGCTGGAAAACAGAAATATACTGGAAGAACGTTTCAAAGAATTAGAACATGCATATAAAGGAAAAGAAGTGCCTTTGCCGGAAAATTGGGGCGGCTATATTGTTACACCGCATTTGATGGAATTCTGGCAAGGCAGAATGAGTAGATTGCACGACAGAATACAATATACCAAACTAACAGAAGATAAATGGAAGATAGAACGCTTAGCACCATAAAATAAGAAAGCCTCAACATTGTTGAGGCTTATCTTTTTTAAGTAAGAAGTAATCTTATTTGCTTTTGTTTACAGCGTCACCCAATTCTTTACCAGCTTTGAATTTCACTAATGTTTTAGCAGGAATTTTGATTTTTGCACCTGTTGATGGATTTCTTCCGTCTCTCTTAGCTCTTTTTGCAGTGCTGAAAGTACCGAAGCCAATCAAGGTTACTTTGTCACCTTTTTTTAAAGCTTTACGAATGCTGTCTAATACTGCATTCAAAGTTTCGTTTGCTGATGCATTTGTTACGCCTGCTGCGTCAGCGATTACTTTTACTAAATCTCCTTTGTTCATTATTGTCTTATTTAAAAGTTAAAAAAACATTATGTCACAAAGTTAAATCCTTTATTCAATTATCCAAATAATAAGTAAAAAATGTTAGTAAAAACGGGCGTCTGTGTAAAATTATCGGCCGGAAGGCTTGTTTTTGTTGAGTTTTATGCAGAAAAAGACGTGCCGCAACCGCAAGTACTGCTTGCATTGGGATTATTAAAAATAAAACCTCTGTTGTCTAATCCGCTTTTGAAATCTATTTCGCAATCGTACAAATATATTTCCTGAGATTTATCTATGAATAAAGGGAAATCTGCTACTTCAAAAACATGGTCATTCTCTTTTTGGGTATCGAAGTCTAATATGTAGCTGAATCCGGCACAACCGCCACCTTTTACACCTAACCTTAAACCATAGCCTTCTCCATAGTTTCCTTTAGACAATAAATTCTTCACCTCACGAACGGCATTTGGTGTAAGAACAACCGGTATTTTATTTTCTGTAAGTGTACTCATATTATAGTTAACAACGGTAAAACAAAGTTAGTTCAAAATTTGTACTTCTCCATATAAAATATGTATTAAGTGATGAACGTTTAAGATGTAAGATTTAACGAAAAATAGCCTATTTTTAGGGCTTAATAGGATTTATATAACTGGATTAAAATAAAATAGAACAGATGGAATTGTTGGATATTTTGGAATTGCTTAAATATGTTGTGCCGTCTTTGGTCATGTTAGGTGGTGTATATATGGTTATACGCACGTTTGTGGATGATGAAAACAGACGAAGAACTCAGGAAATAAATAAAACCTTGCTGTTTGAACAACGTAAGGTTTCTTTGCCATTGCGCTTACAAGCGTATGAACGTATCATCGTTTTTCTGGAAAGAATACATCCGTTTAGTTTGTTGCACAGAGTATATCAGCCGAATATGCTGGTAGCAGAATTGCAGTTGGAGTTGGTGAAAACTATTCGTCTGGAATATGAATATAATTTATCACAGCAAATGTATATTAATGATGATGCCTGGCAAATGGTTGCTACCGCAAAAGAAGAGACCATTAAAATCATCAACATGTTTGCTTCTCAAATGCCGGATGAAACAGATGGAATAGAATTAAGTAAAGCAATATTTAATTACTATATGCAAACGAATAAAGAAGTACCTGTACAAATCGCCATAAATTTTGTAAAAAGTGATGTTAAGACATTATTCTAAAACAGTCATCTTTAGTTTAGCTGTTGTTTTACTAACAGCTTGTAAAACTTATTTTCCGGCACAAGAAACTTCAGCACTTATTAAGGTTGATAAAACACAACAGGCAGATACTCTACTCTTAAAGTATTACAAACCCTATAAAGATTCTTTAGATAAGATAATGAAAATTCAATTGGCAGAACTGGACACAGATCTTACTAAAAAATTACCGGAAAGCACCTTAGGAAATCTGATGGCAGATATGCTTAAAGTGAAAACCGAAGAATATTCAGGAGATAAAATTGATGTCGCTATTTTAAACTATGGCGGAATTCGCGTGCCGTCTCTTACCAAAGGATTTCTGAATGTCGAACATGCTTACCTGTTGATGCCATTTGATAATTATATGGTAGAACAAGTTTTAACCGGACAACAACTCAGCGATTTTTGTGATTCCATGGCAATGAAAAAAGGCTGGCCGGTTTCCGGATTATCTTTCCAGATAAAAGAGAACAAAGCGGTAAATATTTTGGTAAACAATGAACCCGTTCAGCTCAAAAAAAATTACACGCTGGCAACAAATGATTATCTGGCAAATGGCGGAGACGGAATGACCTTCCTTAAATTGATTCCGCAAAAACAAACCGGAAAATTATTCAGAGACGCCATCATGGAATACTGGTCGGCACAAACAAAAGCAGGAAATAAAATCTCAGCCAAAATAGAAAACAGAATCAGTTATGCAGAATAGAAGAGAGTTTCTGAAAACAAGTTTGGCAGGCGCTGTTTTAAGTGCTGTTGCTTCACCTTTGTCGTTGCAGGCAGCTGAAGTGAAAACACCACTAACAATTTTACACACCAATGATGTACACAGCCATATAGAACCATTTCCCGATGATGATAAAAAATATCCGGGTTTAGGCGGTGCTGCACATCGTGCAACCATTATAGAAAATATTCGCAAAAAAACAGCGCATACTTTAGTCCTTGATGCCGGCGATATTTTCCAGGGAACTCCTTATTTTAATTTCTTTCAAGGCGATTTGGAAATTGATTTGATGAACAAAATGCGATACGATGCCGCAACCATCGGTAATCACGATTTTGATGGTGGAATAGATACGCTGGCAAAACAAATAACGCGCTCTAATTTTCCATTTGTAAATTGTAACTATGATTTTACCAATACGCCGGTTGCAGGAAAAGTACACAAACATGTGGTCATTAAAAAAGGAAAATTAAAAATAGGAATAACAGGTTGCGGTGTTGAATTAAACGGATTGGTGCCGGATAAATTGTATGTCAATACTAAATATCTGGACCCTGTAAAATGTGTACAGGAACAAGTTGATATTTTGAAATACGAAAAGAAATGTCATTTAATTATTTGTTTGTCACATTTAGGATACAAATACGATAATGCAAAAGTATCAGATATAGTGTTGGCAAAACAAACTACTAACATCGATTTGATTATTGGAGGTCACACACACACCTTTCTGGAAAAGCCTGACGTGCAGAAAAATAAAGACGGAAAAGACGTGTTAATTAACCAAGTTGGATGGGCTGGAGTCCAAATCGGGCACCTCGAATATTTTTTTGAAAAAAGTTTCAGAAAAAAGTTATCAAACTATCAAACTGTAATTGTTGATAAAAAGTCAATAGAAAAATAATTTTTTTATTAAAGA